>DATNOW010000693.1:0-5252 GCA_036703515.1 Chroococcidiopsis sp. | reverse complement strand
GACCGGCGGCGGCGGCGGCGGTCGCCCCAACCTGGCCCAAGCCGGAGGGCGCGACGTCAGCCAGTTGCCCGCTGCGCTGGCCACCGCTGAACGCGATCTGAAAGCTGCCCTCGGCTAGCAGAAGCTTTTTCTTAGGGCTTTTCTTAGGGCTGCTGTTAAGCACTGGTTAGACAGATCTGCATCAGAAGCATTGTTGGACGATCGTTGGATATGAAACGGCCGTTCTGACGATGCTTCTTTGCATTAACCCAGCGATCGCTATACCGCTTAAGACGCCGCAAGTCGTAGAATGATTAAGCTTTACGCAGTTGGAAGACCCCTTGTGCGATGACGACCGAGTCTTTTAGTTATCCCAAGTCAAAACTCTGGATGGCGGCGATCAAACCGCCGATGTATAGCGTTGCCATCATGCCGATCGCCTTAGGCACCGCCCTCGCCTACGCCGATACCAAAGTGTTGCATGGTGGCATATTCCTGACATTTCTGGTTTCAGCGGTGCTGATTTTGGCCTGGGAAAATCTCAGCAATGACGTATTCGACTCTGAAACCGGCATTGACGAAAATAAGCACCACTCCCTGGTTAACCTAACCGGCAATAAGTCGATGATTTTTTGGCTGGGCAACCTCTGCCTCGCGCTGGGTGTAGGGGGCATTGGGGCGATCGCCTTTGGGCAGCGCGACTTTACCGTTGTCGGGCTGATTTTGCTGTGCTGTGGCTTGGGCTACATCTACCAGGGGCCTCCGTTTCGGCTGGGATACAAGGGGCTAGGCGAAATTCTTTGCTTTTTTAGCTTTGGCCCGCTGGGGGTATCCGCTGCCTACTATAGCCAGACCCAAACCTGGTCAACCACCGCACTGATCGCCTCCATTGTGTTGGGGGTGACGACCAGCCTGATTTTGTTTTGCTCCCACTTCCATCAGGTTGACGACGATCAAAAAGCAGGTAAGCGATCGCCCATCGTCCGTCTGGGCACCCAGCGCGGCGCTCAGCTCCTGCCCTGGGCCTGCGGCAGCGTTTTTGCAATCACGGTTATCCTCGTCAGTTTGCAGCTGCTGCCGATGTGGGCGCTCTTGGCCTTGATCAGCATCCCGTCGGCCTACAAGCTGTGCCAGCATGTGTTGACCCATCACGACCAGCCGGAACGAGTCAGCAACAGCAAGTTTTATGCCGTTGGGTTTCACTTTTGGAGCGGGCTGTTGCTCTGCCTCGGATTGGTCATTTAGGTCATTTAAAGCCGTTTCGGTCTTAGATCCACCCTACTCTTTAGCCATAAAATCCATCACAAAACAGGCGCTCACTTGTCACCCTCAAGTGAGCGCCTGTTTTGTGATAGGGAGAGGGAGGGAGAGAGGGAGAAGAGGAGAGGGAGAGAAGAAGGGTAATCACTCTTGACAAGGGACGTGCATAATCAAATTCATAAGCCATCCAAATTAAAAAGCCATTTACACATAAGGCTGGTTGAATATAGTCTGGAAGCAATCGCCCAGCAGGCGGCTCTCAACTATTACTGCAAACAGCACTACAGAAAGTACTAAAGGATGGAAAACCCTATGCAGCTACCTTCGCAGGAATCGTCAAGTCCTTGGTACACCTGGATTAGTCGCGATCGCATTGTGCGCGCTTTGGAAACAGTTCAAGATTGGATTGTGGTGTCTTTATGCATAGGGCTATTTAGCTTCATGGTGCTGCAAATGCGAGAGATGTTTCTGTCGCTGCTGCCGCCCCTTGATTTCCCTATGGTGACGTCAGATATCTTGTTTCTCCTAATTTTGGTGGAGCTATTTCGCCTTCTGATCATTTATTTGCAAGAACAGCGAATTTCCATCGGGGTAGCGGTCGAAGTGTCTATCGTGTCGGTGCTGCGAGAATTTATTGTTCACGGTGTTTTAGAAGCGCCTTGGATTCAGGTGCTTTCAGCCTGCGCGTTTTTGTTGGTGATGGCGGTGCTGTTGGTCGTACGGGTGTGGCTACCTCCCACCTTTGAAGGCATCGATCCTGAAAAAAAGCTCTCCAGTAAGCGACGATATGAAATAGGTGCATTGGAACCTCTCGATGCGTCGTTAGAAAAGCCTGTTGCTCACCCCGGCGATCGCAAAGTCCATGTTCCTGCGGCTAAGGGCTAATGGCACTGCTAATGGCACTTGTTAAATCGCATGTTAAATCGCATTGCGCCGATACCCTGCCCAGACGACTCCTCCCACGCTATTTAATTTAGATATCCCCAACGTAATATGGTTGACGCTAGACCCCGTGACGTTCAGATTGCAGACATCGCTGCAAATACAATGGTGTTGCGATCGCGCACCTTTGACCGTCTCAAATTTGAAATTGAATATGCGCGCCAAAAGGGAACCACGGCCAACTCCTACCTAATTCAGGCCGATAAAACCGCCCTGATTGACCCGCCCGGTGAGTCATTTAGCCAAATTTTCATTGAGGAACTGGCCCACCATGTTTACCTCCAGCGCATTCACTATGTAATTTTGGGCCACGTCAACCCCAACCGCTGCGCCACCCTCCGCGCCATGCTGGGCATTGAGGTTGCTCCCCAAATCACCTTTGTCTGCACCCGTGCCGGTGAAGTCGCCCTGCGCAGTGCGTTTCCCGATCGCACTCTGCGCATTGTGGTCGCCAACAGCGAAGAAACCATCGATCTGGGGCAGGGGCATGTGCTGCAATTTATCCCTACCCCGACGCCACGCCATCCCGATGCGCTCTGCACCTACGATCCGGCCAGCCGCATCCTCTACACCGACAAGCTGTTTGGGGCGCACATTTGCGCCGATGCCCTGTTTGATGAAAACTGGCGGCAGCTCGACGACGATCGCCGCTACTATTTTGACTGCATCCATGCCACCCAGGCCAAACAGGTAGAAGCGGTGCTGGATCGTCTAGCGCCCGTGTCGAGCACCGCTCGGATTATCGCCCCGGCCCATGGCCCCCTCGTGCGCTATAGCGTTGGGCGCTTGACCTTCGACTATCGCGGCTGGTGCGAACGGCAGCAGGCCCAAGACCGCAGCGTGTCGTTGCTGTATGCGTCGGCCTATGGCAACACGGCTACCATGGCCCAGGCGATCGCCCAAGGGTTGGTGCAGTCAGGCGTCTCGGTCGAGACGATCAACTGCGAATTTGCCGAACCGGCCGAGATTGCCAAATCCGTTGAAGCCAGCGATGGCTTTATCATTGGCTCTCCTACCCTGGCGGGGCACCCCCCTACCCAGATCCAGACGGCGCTGGGGGTGATTCTCTCAACATCGGCAAAAACCAAGCTCGCTGGGGTGTTTGGTTCCTACGGATGGAGCGGTGAAGCGGTGGATCTGATCGAAAGCAAGCTGCAAGATGCGGGCTATAGCCTAGGGTTTGAGACCCTGCGGGTCAAATTTAAGCCCACCGATGAAGTGTTGCAGCAGTGTCAAACCGCCGGTATCGAGTTTGGGCAAGCCCTGAAGCGGGTGAAAAAAGTGCGGGCCCCACGCCAGCCCTCGACCGATTCCCAGGCCGATCGTACCGAACAGGCCGTCGGGCGGATTATCGGCTCGCTCTGTGTGATCACGTCCAAAGCGGGCGATCGCCACAGCAGTTTGCTGACCTCTTGGGTGTCGCAAGCCACCTTTAGCCCGCCTGGGCTGACCATTGCCGTACCCAAAGAGCAGTATGACGATCAGCTTAGCCACACCGGAGATGGCTTTGTGCTAAACGTGCTGAAGGAAGGTCGCAACCTGAGACGCTACTTTCTCAAATCGGCCCCGATTAGTGACGATCGGTTCGCGGCGATCGCCACCCACACGGCGCTCAACGGCTGCCTGATCCTCGATGATGCCCTGGCCTACCTAGAATGCACCGTCCAAAATCGGATGGACTGCGGCGATCACTGGTTGATTTACGCCACGGTAGATAACGGCAAAGTCTTAGAAGCGGTGGGCGTTACGGCAGTGCAACACCGCAAGACAGCCAGCTACTATTAGGCGGCGTGCGGCTGTATGTGGGTGTGTGTGGCTGTATGTGGCTGCACCGGGGCTCAGCCGATCCGCTGTTTCTTAAACTGCGCTTTACCAAGGATGCTCAGTGAGGGTGCTAAGATTCGACACGATTTCGTAATCCACCCGGCCCATTACCAGGGCCCATCACCACGGCATATCACCAGGGCACACCACTTATGAGCGAGCTCGTTGTAGTCACGTTTGATGATAAGTTCAAAGCCGATGCGGCCCTGCTAGCGTTGCTGAAGCTTGAATATGCACACTTGGCACACCTAGACGACGCTGTGGTTGTGGTCAAAAATGCAGAGGGCAAGGTCAGAGTTAAGGCCTATCACGATTTGCTCGAACCCGTACCCGAATTGGGCAATGATCTCTGGGGCGGCATCATCAGCGCCGTTGTGTTTCACCGCACCCTTGAAATTGCTCAAGGGGTGTTTGATCCACAGTTTCTAACCGACGTTGAGGAAGCCCTGCCGCCCAATTCGTCGGCGCTGTTTGTATTGGTGCCACCGGCCGATCTCGATTCGGTGAAAGCGGAACTGTCTACTACCGGCGGCAGCTTGTATATCACGTCGCTATCGGATGCAGACTCAGCTCAGCTCAAGCAAGGGCTCCAAATCGTCCATTCTTAGAAGATCTCTGAGAAATAAACTACCCGCTAGCTTCGACTGCGCTCAGCTAGCTTGCACCCTGAGCGCAGTCAAAGGGTAGCTTGTACCCTGAGCGCAGTCGAAGGGTAGAATCTTTCCTGGGAATCGCCTTAATCCCTCCCGAATCCCTCCCCATCCATCGCTCCCAACTCTAGGGGCGACAGCGCAGTACGATAGCATTAGCTCTTGAGCATTAGCAGCACCAGCCCTGCCGTTGATGCTCTGCGATCGCCTCGTGACCGCCTCGTGACCGCCTTGTGACCGTTTACCCCTTGACCATGCTGATCGGCTTGCCGGGAAGCGGCAAGTCAACCCTGACGCGACAGTTGCTCGACCATCAGCCGCGCCAAATTATTGTATCTACCGATGCTATTCGAGCGCAGCTATTTGGGGATGAAGCGATCCAAGGGCCATGGCCGCTGGTGTGGCAAGAATTGCAGCGACAGTTAACGAGGGCGATCGCCGATATCCAAGCGGGACACTGTCTGGGCGTCATTTATGACGCGACCAATGCGGTGCGGCGCAACCGGCGGGCGGTGCTAGACTTGGCGCGATCGCTCGGCTTTTCACCCATCGTCGCCCTATGGCTAGACCTGCCCCTAGCGGTCTGCCAAACGCGCA
>DATNOW010000692.1:0-5590 GCA_036703515.1 Chroococcidiopsis sp. | reverse complement strand
ATCTACGGCAATTTGGGCAATAAAAAACCGATCGCAGCAGCCAGGGTGATGGAACGTTCGGTAAGCCAGAAAGTTTTAGAGCTATGCACAGCGGACTTTGCCCTTGCTTTTGGGTTATCTCCCACCTTGCACGGAGACCTTCAAACAAGAGCTGTTGTCGATTTTCTACGCATACGAGAAGATCTCAAAAAATCTTTGAGGTTTTCCTGTATGCGACTTCTAACTATGCCAGGAACCAGACTTGAACTGGTGACACGAGGATTTTCAGTCCTCTGCTCTACCAACTGAGCTATCCCGGCGGGTTTCCCAAACTTTGGGGAGTTGAGTATAGTTCTTGAGAAAGAACTCTGAGCGTTTTGATTCAGGTTTGAAATTTAACGCTTAATTAAGCTAACAAAGAATGGGCCCCTTTTGCAAGTACTTTGCTAAATCATTTTAGTCGTTGCTCTAGTCGCGGGTACTTTTTTTCGCTAAAGCAGGCCGCTTGCTGGGCTCAGGGGGCTGGATTCTGGGCCTGACGTTGCGCGGCTAGAACCCAGCGCCCTGAGGAACGAGCGGATTGGTAAGTTTGTTCAGATTGGGCGGAGACGAGTTACTTTGAGGGTAAAGGCTCCTAACCCTTGACCGGCATAAGGGCGAACTCGGAGGATGTAGTTGCCAGGGCGTGTAATCCGGGCAAAGAGCAGCGAGTTGGTGGTGCCGTCGGGGCCGTCGTCATTTTCGCTGACGGTGGAACCATCGGGAGCGATCAGGGTGATGATGGTGTCAAATTCTTCGGAGGTCAGGTCGATCACGACTTGATCGCCTTCTTCGAGCCCGACAACGTAGTCGCGGGCAAAACCACCAAAGCCGGTGGGGATGTCTTGTTCAGACAGGCTATCGGTAATTTCGTTGGTTCCGGGCAGGCGGATGGGGTTGTAAAGGGTGGTTTGCGCATTGGTGGCGATCGCACTCATGGAGACCGTTAACACCGTTACAGGAACCATCAGCGCCAGTTTGGCTTTAGACATCAAGATTTTTTTAAACAATGTGCGATCCCCCGCCATTTCAACTTGAACTCGTCAATTATGACTTATTTTCTCTAGGCTGTTGCCATACTCAGCGGTTTGATTTCGTTGCGGGCATTGTCAAGCCGTCACCTCTGTAATGGTGGCGGCTTGACGCCTTAATGCCTAGCTGGGGCCATCCCCTGCGAGCGCGTCAACTAATACCTAGGGGCTATCTAGCGGCTAGGCTGGCTGAGCGCTAGCGGCCCGATGTGCGCGCATGGTGTTGACAAATTTCTCAAACAGATAATCGGCATCGTGGGGGCCGGGGCTGGCTTCGGGGTGATATTGCACCGAAAACATCGGTAGGGTTTTGTGGCGCAGTCCGGCGACGGTGCGATCGTTGAGGTTGAGGTGGGTGATTTCTACCTCAGCATCGGCGAGCGATTCGGCGGCGATCGCAAAGCCGTGATTTTGGCTGGTGATTTCGATTTGCTGCTGGGCTAGACCGGCAGGCTGGTTGAGCCCGCGATGCCCAAACTTGAGCTTGAAGGTTTCGGCCCCCAGCGATAGCCCCAAAATCTGATGCCCCATGCAGATACCAAATACGGGTTTATCGGCGGTGAGTAGCGCTTTGGTGGTGGCAATGCCTTCGGTGACGGTGGAGGGGTCGCCTGGGCCGTTGGAGAGGAAAATGCCGTCGGGGTTGTAGCTGAGGATGGTTTCGGCAGGGGTGGTGGCGGGCACCACGATCACCCGGCAGCCGTAGCTGGCCAATCGGCGCAAAATATTGCGCTTGATGCCGAAGTCAATAGCTACCACCGTGAACTGCGGAGGTTCGGCTGAATCTTTGGTCGGGCCAAAGGCCCAGATCTCTTCGGTTGGCTCCGTCCATTCGTAAATTTCGGGGGTGGTCACTTGGTTGACCAAGTTGAGCCCGGCCATGCTGGGGGCTTCTTGCACCTTGAGCAGCAGCTCGGCCGGCTCTAAGATTTCGGTGGAAATGGCCCCATTCATCGCCCCGACGGAGCGGATGCGGCGAGTCAGGGCGCGGGTGTCGATGCCATAAATGCCGGGAATTTTGCGCTGTTTGAGGTAGTCGCTGAGGGATTGGGTGGAGCGCCAGTTGCTCGGTTTATGGCAAATGTTGCAGGCGATCGCCCCTTTGATTTTGGGTTCTGCCGATTCGTCATCGTCGGGGTTAACCCCCGTATTGCCCAGTTCGGGATAGGTAAAAGTGACGATTTGCCCGCAGTAGCTGGGGTCGGTCAAGACTTCTTGATACCCTGTCATGCCGGTGTTAAAGACAACTTCACCGATGGCGGTACCCGACGCACCAAAGGACCAGCCCCGATACGCCGTGCCGTCTGCTAAAACGAGAAGGGCGGGTTGAGCATTAGAACTCAGCATTAGAACCTCATGTAGGCAAGTTATGTAGGCAAGTTATGCAGGCAAGTTATGCAGGCAAGCTGCAGGCAAGTGATGCAGGTAAATTATGCGGGCAAGTCACGCAGGCAAGCTACAGCGATCGCTATTCATCCTACGACTGGATCGGGAAATAGTCATGCCTGCCCCCTAAAGGAATTAAGAATTGTGCTGCGCTAGTTTGACGATTAGCCCGACGCCGCCGGGGCCGCAATAGGCGATCGCAACTCGATTGGTGGCGATCGCCGTGGGGTGCTACCGTTCCCTCAGACGTTATTGGACGTTGACATTCCTAACCTCAGCATCTGCACGGCTGCGCTGCAATGGCGCAGTGGGCTGGACTAGAACCGCTTGTATCGAGGGTCGTCCAGACTATCCCTGCACTAGACAAAACTGATGATAGGGAGTATGTCAATCTACAATAGTGATTTCTATAGGCGCACGGTGAGCGTATGACAGTAGCTTGCGAATATAAGCCAGGATTAGAGGGCATTCCAGCCACTCAATCTAGCATCAGCTTTGTCGATGGGCAAAAGGGCATCCTCGAATATCGAGGCATTGGCATCGAAGAACTGGCCAAGGCCAGCACCTTCTTAGAAACGTCCTATCTTTTGATTTGGGGCGTGTTGCCGTCTCAAACCGAGCTAAGCGACTTTGAGCACGAGATTCGCTACCATCGGCGGCTCAAATATCGCATCCGTGACATGATGAAGTGCTTTCCAGAGAGCGGTCACCCGATGGATGCCTTGCAAGCCTGTGCTGCTGCCCTTGGCCTGTTCTACTCTCGTCGTGCCCTCGATGACCCTGCCTATATCCGGGCAGCGGTGGTGCGTCTGCTGGCCAAAATCCCAACCATGGTGGCAGCATTTCAGCTGATGCGTAAGGGGAATGACCCGATTCAGCCCCGTGACGATCTCGATTATTCGGCCAACTTTCTTTACATGCTCACCGAGCAAGAGCCCGATGAGCTGGCGGCGCGGATTTTTGACGTTTGCTTGACCCTGCATGCCGAGCATACGATCAACGCCTCGACGTTTTCGGCCATGGTGACGGCTTCAACATTGACCGACCCCTATGCAGTAGTGGCGTCGGCGGTGGGCACGCTGGCGGGGCCCCTCCACGGTGGCGCGAATGAAGAGGTCATCCTGATGCTGGAGGAAATTGGCTCGAAGGAAAATGTCCGCCCCTATGTTGAAAATGCGATCAAGCATCGTTCCAAAATCATGGGCTTTGGGCACCGGGTCTATAAGGTCAAAGATCCACGCGCCATCATTTTGCAAGACTTGGCCGAGCAACTGTTTGAAAAGTTTGGGCGCGACGACTATTACGACATTGCGGTTGAGCTAGAGCAGGTGGTGGAAGAAAACCTGGGGCACAAGGGGATTTATCCCAACGTTGACTTCTACTCTGGGTTGGTCTATCGCAAGCTGGGCATTCCCACCGATCTGTTTACTCCCGTGTTTGCGATCGCCCGTGTGGCGGGTTGGCTGGCCCACTGGAAAGAGCAGCTCAATGAAAACCGGATCTTCCGTCCGACCCAAATTTATACGGGCACCCACGGTGAACCCTACGTGCCGATCACAGAGCGAGTCGCAACGGAACTGTTTGATATCTCTCCTTACTAAGAATCGCTGCTAGGAATCGCTGCTAGGAATCGTCACGAGAAATCTGCCTAAAGAATTGCGATCGGGGATCACATCTACACCCACCAAGCCATGACAAATGCAGTAATGATGGGTTACACCCCCCTTGTGATTTCCGGCAGAGCTTGCCATGATCACATGCAGTGACGATTTTCAGGAACTCCAGCCCCCAAGCCTCTCAGTTTGGGGGTTTTTACTGTTTAAACCCCGTTCAAACCCCCGTTCAAACCCAGATTAAGCTCACCCCAAGTCAAGCCCTGTTTCACCCAGCGCTACACGGCCCCACTATCTAAGTACTGAAAAGAAGGGTCGGCGGATGGATCAGTCATCCTCGCAACCTTGCAGATCGGTGCTGTCAGTCGGTCGGTTCTAGGGATTTAATCGAGGAGATTAAAACTTGCAATGGAGAGGGGGCGATCGCCTTCAGAAATTTCTCGATCTTCGTCGCGATCGCACGCCCCTTGCCCCTTAAACGCGACTTTTAAAGTGTGACGTTTCAACACTAATGACCGTGAAATATTGCGACAAGTTTAAGAATTAAGTCTGAAATTTTCGTCTAGCGGGTTCCACAATCTCAGCCATCGGTTATCAATGTTAGGATTGCCAACAAGAGAATAATGAAGAAAGGACAACCCCATAGACATGCTAAGTGAAATAGATAAGTCAATATCCTTTGATGGTAGGGATATTCGGCTGAAGGTGGGCTTGCTTGCACCGCAGGCAGGCGGCTCGGTGTTGGTACAATCCGAAGACACCGCTGTTTTTGTCGCTGCAACGCGCTCATCTGGACGAGAAGGCATCGATTTTTTGCCGCTCACGGTTGACTATGAAGAACGGCTCTATGCCGCAGGACGCATCCCCGGAGGTTTTTTGCGCCGTGAGGGACGCCCTCCTGAAAAAGCAATTTTGATCAGTCGTTTGATTGACCGCCCGATTCGCCCCCTGTTTCCCAACTGGCTGCGCGACGATATCCAGATTGTGGCCACCACCCTGTCGATGGACGAGCGCGTGCCGCCCGACGTGTTGGCGGTAACGGGGGCATCGATCGCTGCGCTGCTCGCTAAAATTCCCTTCAACGGGCCAATGGCCGCCGTGCGTGTGGGTTTGATTGGCGATGACTTTATCATTAATCCGACCTACAGCGAGATTGAAGCGGGCGATCTCGATTTGGTGGTCGCTGGGTCGCCCGATGGGGTGATCATGGTTGAGGCTGGTGCCAACCAACTGCCCGAGCAAGACATGATCGAGGCGATCGATTTTGGCTATGAGGCGGTGCTGGATCTGATTCAGGCGCAGCGTGACCTGATTGCCGAATTGGGCATCGAGATCGTCCATGAAGAACCTCCGGTGGTGGATTCGACCCTAGAGGAATACATCACGGAGCGCTCGAAGGCGGCAATCAAAGAGATTTTGGCCCATTTTGAATACACCAAGCCTGAGCGGGATCTGGCACTGGATGCGGTCAAAGCCGAAGTGGAAGCGGCGATCGCTGAACTAGCCGAAGACGACCCCATCCGGGTGGCCTCCACCAGCAAC
>DATNOW010000691.1:0-3045 GCA_036703515.1 Chroococcidiopsis sp. | reverse complement strand
ATTACCCTGTGGGGCGCAGGCATTGTCGTGGCGTGGGCCTGGGGCATGAGGCGTCTGGCGCGCTTTTGGCAACCTCCGGCGAATGGAGTGGCGAAAAAAAATCGGCAGGCCTGGCTGCCGGTGGCGCTGGCTTGGGGCGTGGGCTATCACGGCTTGGCCCTGTTTTGGATTACGGGCATTCACCCGATGACCTGGATGGGGGTGAACTGGTGGGTCAGCCTGGCGATCGCGGCTTTTGCCTGGAGCTTTATTACCCTGTGGGGCGCAGGCATTGTCGTGGCGTGGGCCTGGGGCATGAGGCGTCTGGCGCGCTTTTGGCAACCTCCGGCGAATGGAGTGGCGAAAAAAAATCGGCAGGCCTGGCTGCCTGTCTTGGCTCGGGTGCTGACGGGGATCGCTCTGTGGTGCGCAATAGAGTCGCTGTGGAGCATGGGATCGCTCTATTGGACTTCGATTTCCTATACGCAAAGCCCCTACAATTTAGCGATTTTGCACCTCGGGCAGGTGTCAGGGGCGATGACGGTGACAGCGGCGATTGTGGCGGTGAATGCGCTGCTGGCAGAAGCCTGGCTGAGTGCGGCGGGCTCTAGTGGGGAGCGACGATCGCCCCTAGTGCGTTACGCTGCCCCGATTGTGCTGTGTGTGGCGCTCCACGCCATTGGGCTGGGGCTGTATGGGCGGCCGCTCAACGATGCCCCCAACCTAGCGCTAAAGGTGGGGATCATCCAGGGCAATATTCCCAACACGATCAAGCTGTTTGAAGACGGCTGGCGGCGATCGCTGACCCACTATACCGACGGTTATCAAGCCCTGGCCGACCAGGGTGTGGATGCGGTGCTGACGCCAGAAACTGCACTGCCCATCCAGTGGCTGGGAGAGTTACGCAAACGCACGGCGTTTTATCAGGCGGTAGTCGAACGGGGCATCCCGGTTTGGCTGGGGGCGTTTGGCGGCGACGGCCGCTCGATTACCAACAGCCTGTTTACGGTCGCTGGAGATGGCGCAACGCTAAGCGAATATCGCAAGTTTAAGCTGGTGCCGCTAGGGGAATATATTCCGTTTGAGCAAGTGTTGGGGCGGTTGATTGATCGCCTGTCGCCCTTGGATGCACACATGATCCCCGGTCGGGCTGGGCAGGTGTTTGATACACCGTTTGGGCGGGCGATCGCTGCGATTTGCTATGAGTCGGCTTTTCCAGAGGTGTTTCGCTATCAGGCGGCCAGCGGCGGGCAGTTTATCTTGACGGCCTCGAACAATGCCCACTACAGCACCACGATGCCGGCCCAGCACCATGCCCAAGACGTAATGCGGGCGATCGAAACCGATCGCTGGGCGGCGCGGGCAACGAATACGGGCTATTCCGGCATCGTTGATCCCCACGGCCGAACGATCTGGCTATCGGGGATCAACACCTATGAAATCCACGCTGGCACGATTTATCGCCGCCAAACCCAGACGCTGTACGTGCGCTGGGGGGACTGGCTAACGCCGCTCTGGGTGGGGCTGGCGATCGCTGCGCTGCTGTTGCAACGCAGGAGCACCTGATTTGTGGCAAGGGTCAAGCGGGCACAGAATGTTCCTGGATAGATGACATCTTTCTGGGCGCACATCGGTGCGCCCCTACCAAAGGCACTTCGGTACGCCTTTACCGAGGGGTTATCGGGGGCAAACGTCATCGATGATGGCGTCGAGGGTGTTGGCGATGTCTGGGGAGGCTTGACGCAGGCTGTAGAGCGTTTGAATTGTATCTGACCAAAGCCCTTCTCCGGCAAAATAGCGGGCTTGTTCGGCCGCGATGGTGGCGGTGGATGCGCCGGATGTTTTGAGCTGTTGTTCTAAGGCGTCTACTTCGGTTTCGATGCGAGTCCGATCGCCTGCGGCAATCAGTTCAAAGGTGCCGCGCATGAGGCTATCACCGCCGCTCGATAGTTCCCAAATGACGAGTTGACCGGCTTGCAAGGGGGGGCCGCCATAGGTAACGGCGCGATCGCCTGGATTCAACTGGGCTTGCCAGATCACGGCATCGCTACTGAAATCGCGGACGATGATTTGATCGATGCTGCCTTCGTCTTCTTGCCAGACAAACAGGGGGCGATCGCTCCACACGTTGGCGTTTCTAATCAATCCAGGGCTGACTAGACACAGCGTACCGCGCGATCCCAGGGGTGGTTCGTCGCGGGCTAGCAGGGAGGTGATGTCTGCGAGGAGGTTGCTGAGGCCGCCTGTCCTCGCTGTTGCTGAAGAAGAGTCGGGTTGGCTTTGGGCCAAGGATGACGGTGTGGGCAGGAGGGTTGCCGATAAGCACACGGTCAACAGCAGCAGCGTCCTAAGATGCGACAGATGGGGCGACGGATAGGGCGACTGACGGGATGACTGACGGGATGACTGATGGGATGACGGATAGACACCGGCTTTTAGTCCGCGTATTGGCCGATGCGTCCCGAGATGGGCGAGATGGGCGGCGAGATGGGCGGCTACATTCACAGAAGAGGACAAACGCTTAAACATTAGACTTGCTCCTTAATGAGGGCAAAAGATACACCCAGACCATGACCACTGGTAATACCACTGGCAATAGAATGCCGCTAGTGACATAGAGTTGCAAGCTGGCTAACCCATAGACGAGCGTGCTTCCCCCCATCACGGCAGTGATGCGGCGATGGTGACGCCTGCGCTGAGTCGCTTCTTGGCGGCGAGTTTGGACGACGGTGGTGACGGCCACTTTGCCGAGTAGGGCGGCGATCGCCACCATCCACAGATCGGGCACGGGGATCACCAGCCGCTGACGCAGTAGGTGATGCACCATGTAGGCATGGGCCTCAGCCCCGGTATAAATTGGCATCGTGTCGGGCAGGCGGCGATCGCGCCAATAGCGCATCGCGGCCGGCATGGGGAAATAGTCGGTCGAGCCACTTACCCCAGCTTCGCCATAGCCGCCGGGGGCAATGATCACCACTTGATTGGCGACGTGGGGCAAGGCCGGGGGATTGGGCTGCAACAGCTGCCAGGCGGGAATGCGATCGTAGGCCAGATCGGCCGGTAGTG
>DATNOW010000690.1:0-3550 GCA_036703515.1 Chroococcidiopsis sp. | reverse complement strand
GATCAAAGCCGTAACGCGTGTAGCGCAGCAGGTGACCGAAAATGCTGACTTTAGTTTGCAAGCTGAGGTTAACACCACCGATGAAGTCGGGGTTTTGGCCAATTCTTTAAATCAGTTGATCGAATGGATGGCGCTTTATACCAACGAGCTAAAAGAAACCCAAACGCAGCTGATTCAAACCGAAAAAATGTCGAGTTTGGGGCAGATGGTGGCCGGGATCGCCCATGAAATCAATAACCCCATCAACTTTATCTACGGCAACCTTAGCCATACCCAAACCTATGCCGAAGATTTGATGAGGCTTGTGCAGCTTTACCAGCGCGACTACCCCCACTCTACTCCCGACGTGCAGGCCCTGCTCCAAGAGATTGATTTAGAGTTCATCAGCCAAGATTTGCCGTGTTTGCTGTCGTCGATGAAGATGGGCACCGAGCGCATTCGCCAGTTGGTGTTGACATTGCGCAACTTTTCGCGGCTCGATGAAGCCTCCATGAAAGCCAGCGATCTGCATGAAGGCATCGACAGCACTTTGCTTTTGCTCAACCATCGGCTCAAGCGCGGCATTGAAGTGATCAAAGACTACGACAACCTACCCCTAGTAGACTGCTACCCGGCGCAGATCAATCAGGTGTTTATGAATATCCTCTGCAATGCCATCGACTCGCTGTTAGACACCCACGCGCTGCCGGTTAAGCGCATCACCATCCAGACGCGGGTGGAGCGACAGCAGGTGATGATTCGGATTCGAGACAATGGCCCAGGCATTCCCGCTGCGATTATCAATAAGCTGTTTGATCCCTTTTTTACGACCAAGCCTGTGGGCCAGGGGACGGGCTTGGGGCTAGCGATTTGTTATCAAATTATCGAAACCCATCGGGGCAAAATTCAGGTTACGTCACGGGATGGTGAAGGCGCAGAGTTTGCGATCGCCCTCCCCATTCAGGCGGCTCCGTAGGGCTGTCCTCGATTCAGCATCCTCGATTCGATATCCTCGATTCAATATCCTCGATTCCAGGAGTTACCGATGAACCTTTATCTTCGCCCGCGCTCTCGCAGGGCTGTGTTAGGCAGTTTGGTTGGCTTAAGCACGGCGCTGCTGCTCCACGCCTGCTCTGAAGAACCCCCACCTAGCGAAACCGGCAGCGCTGACGCAGCCGAGCCTCTGCGCATTGGGGTCAATACGGGCAATGTGCCGTGGGAGTTTAAGGATGATTCGGGGACGCTGGTTGGCTTTGAGGTCGATTTGGTCAACGCGATCGCCCAGCATTTGGGGCGGGGCACAGAATTTATCGACATTCCGTTTACCGGCTTATTTCCGGCTGTATTAGCCAACCGCATCGATCTGGCGATCGCCTCGATCACGATCACGGTCGAACGCCTCAAAACCTTTGACTTTCCGCAACCCTATTACGACAGCGACCAGTCGTTGACCGTCAAGGCAGGCAGCCCCATCGACCATCTCGATGACATGCGCGGCAAAGTCGTGGCCGTCGAAAGTGGATCGACCGGTGACGCCTGGGCCGAAGCCCACCGTTCGGAGTATGGGTTTGCCGAAATCCGCCGCTATGAAGGCTTAGCACCCGCCATGACCGATCTAGAAAATGGCAGCTATGACGCCTATCTGTCGGATATTCCCGGCATGCAGTATTACACCAAAGACAAGACGACCCTGAAGGTGGTGCAGCGCATCCCGACGGGCGAGCAGTATAGCTTGATGTTTGCTAAGGGCAATCCCCTCTGTCAGGCTTGCAACGCCGTGATTACAACGCTGAAAGAAGACGGCACCTTAGCCCAAATTCATGAAAAGTGGTTTGGCATCCCCCCAGAGCCCAACACCTCGACGGCCAAAGTGTTAGACCCGTTAACCTAAGCTGCCCGTTAACCTAAGCCGCCCGGCGACGACTGCCGCGACGCGATCGCGTCGAGAGGCTAAACTCTAGCGCCGCCCCGATGCCAAACAGGCATGGGCTGAAGATATAAAAGACTTCGGGGAGTGAGCCGGTCTCATAATCGGGGATGTTGTAGACGGCGTAGAGAAACCACAGATCGGCAATGTAGAGGCTGAAGGCAGCGGCTGCGATAAATCGCCATGATAGCGAGAATCGCCCACCCCAGAACGCCATTAGCAGCATCGTCGCGATCGAGACCAGAAAAACGTCGCCAATGATATATAGCAACAGGAACAGATCGGTTAGAGGAGACAGAATGTTTTCGATGGCGATCGCCCACTCAGGAGCCTGAACCTCGGCTTCTGCGGCAGCGTCGGGCGCGGTCTCGGGCGTAGTCTCGGCTGAGGGTGAAGGCGTTACCTCTGGAGTTGTCACAAACGGAGAGCCGGTGGGCGAAGGAGAAGCGGCTCCTGCCTCGGCGCTAGGTGACACCGCTGGGGCGGCCGTTTCGGTGGGAGCCTCGCTGGCCGTCGAACTGGCTTCAGCTTTGGCTGGCAGAAAAACCAAGAAATAGGCCAAGGCAATGCTGACCAAAAAGATACCGGCTACCGTCACCCACTGGATTGGACTCAGGCTGAGCTGCCGCGAAATCACGGCCAGCAGCATCCCCCAGCCCAAGAAAATGTAGGTGGCAATGAAAAAGAAATCGCCCGGCGATACGTCCGGTGATTTGTGCAGACCAATTTCCCAATAGCCTAAAAACAGGTTGCCGATGAAGTAAGACAGCAACCCTAGCCCGATCGTCAGCCAAACCGTTCGTCCGCTGACAATTTGAGGACTGCGCCAGTTGCGCAGACACAGCACTCCCGCTCCCAGAAAAGCTGTGTTTTCTAAGACATAGGTGGCGATGCCGTACCAGCCGGGATGACCTTTGCCGGGCAGGGGCACACTGAATAGTAGGAAAAACAAGAGTGCAATGATCGCCCAAGCAATCACCAGCAATACAATGGTCGTCGTCGTGAGCTTAAATTCTGGAGCGGCGGACTTTTTCTTCAAAGGATTCCTCCTTTGCACACTGATGGCTAAAGGGCTAGTTGGGGGGGCGTTTGACTTGAGTATTCCCGCTTTAGGGACGCTTGTGCAACAAGGCGCGCAAAAACAGCTAAAACTCTGGATAACAGTCTAGAACCCAAGTTCCCTATCTTAGACCTGTTCTGAAAACCTAGCGCATTAATTTGGGCTAAGAACTAAAACGAAATGTCACGAGATATCAACAATTGGCTGCTCAGTTCGGATATCCAACTTGTATCTGGCTCATATCCAACTCAGATATCGGATTTGACTGCCTACTGCCACACCTTGCCCATGGGAGATTGCTTGAGCCAAGCGACAAACTGGTTGCGATCGCCCGACGGCATATCTTGCAGGGCATCCATCACCCGCCCGGTGAAGCTCGCATTACCAAAATGCTGCTTGGCAATGCGATAGAGCTCTTGCAGGAGGGTATTGAGATGATGTTCTTGCCACAGCGGCACCTGTAGCGACGCCAGGGGATCAACCGTGAGCAGTTGGTTGATCGCATCCGCTGACTCGGTTTGGGGGAAACGCCACTGCTGAAAAACCGCCGTGATTTCTTTTTGGAACGTGCCGGCCTGCTTGGC
>DATNOW010000689.1:0-3464 GCA_036703515.1 Chroococcidiopsis sp. | reverse complement strand
TGGCGACCGGGCTGAAATTCCCAGCTATAGCGTCGATGCGGTGGCGATCGCCACCCAGCGGCGGATTGTGGTCAACTATCCCCAGGTTAACCAACTGCGCCCCATGGCTGAGGTCAGCCGTGCCGAGGTCTGCGCGTTGATTTATCAAGCGCTGGTGGTTTTGCTCCAAGTGCCACCGCTGCGCTCAGACTACATTGTCAACGCCGATGTCTCCATCCCGTCGTTTAGCGATATCAGCGGCCACTGGGCCGAGCCGTTTATTCGTGGATTGGCCAGTCAAGGGGCGATCGCGGGCTTTGCCGATGGCACCTTCAAACCCGACATCACCATGAACCGCGCCGCCTACGCCGCCCTGCTAGGCACCGCCTTTAACCTGCCGTTTGAGCGCCCCAGCGTTACCTTTAGCGATGTGCCGAGCAATTTTTGGGCCGCTGCTGTGATCGATCGCGCCTACCGCAGTCGCTTGCTGTCTGGGTTTGAGGATGGCAGCTTTCGCCCCAACCAGCCCGTACAGCGGCTCCAGGTCTTGCTATCGCTGGTCAGCGGGTTGAAACTACCGGATGCCGATCTGGCCGTGTTGAGCAGCTATGACGACCAAGCCGCCATTCCATCCTATGCTCGCCGCAGCATTGCCAGCGCTACCAGCCAGCGGCTTGCGGTCAACTATCCCCAGATTCGACAGCTTGATCCCAACCGCGACGCAACGCGGGCCGAGGTTGCGGCCATGGTCTATCAGGCCATGGTGGTGATGGGGCGATCGCCTAGCCTCATCTCCCCCTACATCGTTAACCTGGCCCAGGTGCCCGATTCTTCTAACCCTGTGCCATCGCCTAGCCCGGCTCCCAAGCCGCTCACCGTGGTGCTCGATCCAGGGCATGGCGGCAAAGACGCTGGCACCACCAGCACGGCGGGCATCCGCGAAAAAGATATTGTCTTGCCCATTGCCCTAAAAACCGCTGCTGCCCTGCGGTCTAAAAACGTCAACGTCGTGCTGACGCGGGCCGACGATCGCTTTATTGAGCTGGCCACACGGGTGCAAATTGCCGCCCAGAGCAACGCCGCTGTTTTTGTCAGCATCCACGGCAATGCCACCAGTTCAGGCAATGCCGACGCCAATGGTCTAGAAACCTACCACTACACCCAGTCTACCCAGGGCGAAGAGCTGGCCCAGGCCATCCACAACAGCATTTTGAAATCCGTCAATATAAGCGATCGCCGGGTGCGCTCCGCCAATTTCTATGTCCTGCGGATGACCGCCATGCCGTCGGCATTGGTCGAGGTCGGATTTCTCTCAGGGCGTGTTGATAGCGCGAACTTAGTCAATCCGGCCTATCAGCAGCAGCTAGCAGAGGCGATCGCCCTAGGCATCTTGCAGTATGTCCAAAAGTCCCGATGATCCCTGCATCCGTCCCGAATCATCCGCAAATGCTACCCTGATAATCCACAAATACTGCCCCGATAATCCCTGTATACTCCCTGAATGATTTTTGGGCGATCGCCATCCCACGCGGCTAGACCGACTCCACCCCCAAAATTTGGTGGATCACTTCTTTTTCATAGAAATAGTAGCTGTGGGATTTGCCCGTCACCGCATCCCACAGCGGCACCTCCCGCATGATGCTCTTGGCCTCAAACTTCGTGCCCGCATCTGGACGGACGGGGGTTTGGGTGCAGAGCCAGTCGCCGTCGGCATAATAATCAATCCACTGTTCTACCGCTGGGTTGAGGATACATCCCGCGATCGCCCGTTCTACCCAAGGCGATCGCAGCGCTAGCACCTTTAGTTGCCCCCCCAAAGTAATGTAGCGAATCGGTTTAGCTAAGGGATATCCCACATTCCCCACCTCCGCCAATAGCTCTACCCCAATCATTGCGCCAAAGCTATGGGATATCACCGTCACGCGGCTGTAGTCCTGACACGCCATCACCGCCTCCAGCGTATCCATGACCCGCTTGCGCAGTTTGGTGCGAATACTTTCCCCCGTCGTTTCATCAATCGCATCTTGCAAATAGCGCTGCGTTGAATCCAGTGAATCTACCAGCAAATCGACCTTGACAAACGCCAGTAGCGTGCTGATCGTCACCCACACCGACCACCCGCCCATCAGCTCACCGAGTTCGCCCAGCTCTGCCGCCCAGCCCTTGGGCAGCGCCGATCCCCAAAACGTGGGGTCCATGCCAATCGCCGTCAGCCCCATGGCCATGGTGCCGTAGTACCACAGCGTCACCAAAATCAGCGTAATAATCGACCACAGCACCGTATTGGGGCATTCTCGAAAGGCCATCCAGATTTTGGAAAATGTCCAATAAATCAGCAAATTCAGCCCCCGCCACAGCTTTTGCCTCGGGTTTTCGGTACTCAGACGTTTGACCAGATCTACCCAAAACGCCTCATACACGTCAATTCGCTTGGTCTCACCCGAGCGAAACCGCACTTCCAACTGCTTGCCCTTGGCCCCATCAATCATCACCTCACCCACTTCCTGGACATCGGCTTTGGTGGCATTTTGCACTAACCCACGGATGAGACAGGCATTGAGTGAATAGTCCCGCTCCTTGGCAAAATTGCCAGGAATCAAAACAATCGCTTCTCTTCTACTTTCTCTCCTGCCTTCTATGCGGCTTTCCATGCGGTTTTCTATAGGATTTTCTATGGGGTTTTCCATACGGCTTTCCATTTTTGATTCACCCTGGATGGCTCAGTACTCGATATGCAATTTCGTTGCAATACGGGATTGCTTATCGAGTACTGCAAACTCGATTCAATCAGGGTAAACCGATTCATCCCCCCGTTTAGAGTTGTGTCCTAAACAAAATCAAATTTTTGTTTGTTCAGGGCAAAAACAGGCCTTTGAAACAAAGTCGCTTGAAACAAAATCGCTTTGGGACAGGCGTCCTTAATCTACCTACGAAAAACTACAGATCCTTCATCCAATTTGGATAAGACTTCACCGTCGTTTCGCCGCCCAAGATAGGACAGCCTCCCGGTTGAGTAAGGCTATCACCATCACGAAATATTGCAGACCCATTTTTCTCTCAGCGCCTTGATTTTCCGGCATTGCGCTCAGTTTGTCCTGACGCCCAGCCATGTAAAGAAGTACAAAGAACTGGTGAGGAAGCTTGATGAAACGGGAAGAGCGTTTCTGTCGTCCACAACACGCTCCGTCAGTGAATTAGCCGCCTCCGTAAAGCTCCCCTCTCCCCCTCCCATCCCCCCCTCCATGCCTGTAAATACGGACTCGCCTCTCCGTATTTACGCTGTCGCTCGCCCAAATGAGCTTTCAATAATCCCGTAAAACAACGCTCAAACGAAACCGCCACTCTCCGCACAATAGGCACAGGTTTGAATAATAAAAGGTCGTTTCAGATGATGGCAACTCAATCTTCGCCCCACTCCCTCGGTATGGAATTGCTCGTAGCCTATTCGCAAAATCCCACCATTGCCGTTCGGAATAAGCTAGTCC
>DATNOW010000688.1:0-2121 GCA_036703515.1 Chroococcidiopsis sp. | reverse complement strand
ACATTCAAAATATGCACCTGACCAACCAGTTGATCAAACGGTGTATTGCACCATAGGATGCGCCCACCCACGTCTGTCCACACAATGGCTTCATCCACTGTGCCAAGAACTTGTTCCATCTTGGATAAGGTGGAACGCAGGGCATCAACCAAACCTAGTAAATTGCTCATGAACCCTAGGGATGAATAATCGCCATCACCCTTGGCTATTCGGAATCTTCTCCAGATAGAGGCCGCAATGTGGCAGCGAACACCCAATTGCCATCCCGCTGTTCTGCAATGATGAAATGTTCAGATAGGATCTCTTGCCGATCTTTCGTCAAAGCTTTGAGCTTGAGGGGATGGTTTAGAATTGCCGAAGTTCCTGTCGCCGCAAATCGTGAAAAGCCAAGGTGGTGAGAGTCTCGAAAGTAAACGGGTAATATCACCGTTAGGAGTTGTCCGCAAATTTCGTCGCGTTTCCAGCCAAAAACCTGCTCAAAATGGGAATTGACATCCACAACCATACCTTGGTGATCGGCAACGATCACGGGATATAGGCTGTCTTGTTTCATCTCTTCAATCGTTTGCATAGGAGTTAGGTGCTTGAGTGCAGCGATCGCAGGCATAGTTGATTATTCCCCGATTGCAGAATGTTTTATCGAACTTACTCTGCTAGAGCGGCCCATAAATACCAATCCATAAACGCTGATCTATAAACACTCCTCTGCTAACCTCAATCTATAAAATTCAACCCGCATCAGCTAATCTACAGGAACGGCTTATTGACTGGGAGGCTTATTAACCGGGGGGTATCTTTCCCTGCGCGATATCGGTCAAAAGCTGAATGTGTCGGGGCAAGAGCTGCGCCAGCGCATAATGGTCTACCACGCTAGAGCGGGCGCGATCGCGAATGGCTTGCAGGCGGGTGGGATGGTCGAGCACTTCATCAACGCGATCGGCAATTTGGCTAGGGCTAAAGAAATCGACCAGCAGCCCGTTGTCGCCATCGCGGATCACTTCGGTGACGGGGGCGGTATCCGAGGCAATCACCAAACAGCCCGTCGACAGCGCTTCTAGCAGCGACCACGACAGCACAAACGGACGCGTCAGGTAAATGTGTACCGAGGAAGCCTGGATCACCTGGAGGTATTGACTATAGGGTAGAGTGCCCAAAAAATGCACCCGCGACCGATCGAGGTCAAGGCGGTTGAGCATGGCCTCTTTGTAGCTGATGCCGTCGGGGTGGGGCTTGCCGTAGGCGACGCGATCGCCTGCCACAATGGCAACATGGCAACGGGGGCGACGCTGCAACACAAGGGCGATCGCCTCCATAAACTGTGGGAAGCCGCGATACAGATCCATACCCCGCGCCACGTAGGTAACTAGCTCATCCACCGCTGACAGATCGAGTGGCGGCAAAACCAGACGCGCCCCCGGCCGCGGGCAGAAAAACTCGGTATCCACGCCATCGTGCAGCACCGAAATTTTGGGATGAAACTCCTGGGGAAACTGGGTGCGCTGCCAGTGGGTAGGCGACAGCCCCCAGTCGCAGCTTTGCAGGTCAATCAGCAGCGAGGCATTGCTGGCCCGATAGCGCAGGATGTCGTCAGACGTGGGCGGGTAGGCCGGGTCAAAGTCAGCATCGGAGCCGTGGGCATTGGTAAACCACTCGAAATAACACAGCAGCGGCACCTGGGGAAAGGCGTCTTTGATAAACATGCAGGGGCCCCAACCCGAGTGGCCGCAGATGATATCGGGCACAAAGTTGGCGGCTTTAAGCTGCTCAGCGAGGCGAAACACCGCTTGCCCATGCAGCACGGCCGACTCAAACGGGCGCACGTAGAAATGGGTGCTGTCGTGGGCGTCACGACTGGGCGCATACACCACCTTGTGGATGCCCGGCAGAGTAACGTCGGTGTTTTTGGTGGCAAACACCACCTGATGGCTAGGGTCGGCCGCTAGGGCCTGGGCTACCCGTCGATATTGCGCTGGAAAGTTATTGTGGATAAACAGGATGCGCATGGGCAATCAATGGGCAATAAAAAATATTTCTAATAGCTTTGGCCCCTAAGGATCGTGAATTCAATCATCCCTATCAGCCCAGTTCGCTGTAGGGGCGCACCGCTGTGCGTCCTTACCC
>DATNOW010000687.1:0-7119 GCA_036703515.1 Chroococcidiopsis sp. | reverse complement strand
CATTTGACCCTGGAGCCGAATGTCCATCAAGATCAGATTGGGGCGCAGCTCAGCGGCTTTATCGATAGCGATTTCTGCTGTATTGATAATGTCTAGAACATGATAACCAAGGGCTTCTAATTCTTCTTTTAGATTGACCGCAAGAATATATTCATCTTCTACGATTAATACGCGAATGATTTGCTTTTGAGTTGTCAGCGAGATAGGAGTTTGGCGAATCATGGGTTGCGCTTTGTAAATGTGATTTTAAATTCAGTGCCACGGTGACGTTTAATTTCTAGGGTTCCCCCAATTTGTCTGACTAGTCCATGTACCAAGGTCATCCCTAGAGTTTTGGTCGTGCTGGCATCAAAATTGTTGGGTAGACCGATACCGTCATCTTGGACGAGCAGTGTTAAGGTCTGGTGCGGTGTTTTTTCAGAGGGAGGTGTGGATCTATAGGCGGCCTGGTCTGTAGTTTGATCGGTAGTTTGATCGGTGGTCTGATCTGTAGTTTGATCTATCGTTTTATCGGTGGCTACGTCTGTGGGCAACCGGGGGCAAGATTGGTAAAATCTAACGGTAATGTTGCCTTCGCGATCGCCTGGAAATGCATATTTTAATGCATTGGAAACTAGCTCATTAATAATTAACCCGCAGGGCACGGCCTTATCAATTTCTAGAGCAATTTCATCCACCCGAATATCCAGATTAATTTGGCGAGAGCTGACGTTATAAGAGTCAAATAAATAAACCGTTAGCTCTCGGATATATTGGGCAAAATCAACATTCGCTAAGTTCTCGGTGCGGTAGAGTTTTTCATGCACGAGCGCAATCGAGGCAATGCGGTTTTGGCTATCTTGCAAAATTGTTGACGCGTGGGTATCGGTGGTGCGCCGAATTTGCAATTGCAGTAAGCCGCTGATGATGCCCAGGTTGTTTTTGACGCGATGGTGAATTTCCTTGAGCAATACGTCTTTTTCCTGTAGCGATGCTTTGATGTGGGCTTCGGCCTGCTGTAGCTCATCAATCGTCTGCCGGAGCGTGTTTGTGCGTTCGGCGATGCGCAGTTCGAGCTCGTCTTTGGCTTGCTGCAACGCCGCTTCGGCCCGCTTGCGTTCGGTGATTTCTTCGCAGACGGTGCTGATGCCAATAATCTGATCGCCGTTTTTGAGGGGTAAAAAGCTTTCTACCCAGGTGCGCAATACGCCCGGCTGGGCGGGAGTTTCCCCACTGATTTCGACGTTGAGCAACGGTTCGCCAGTTTCTAAAATGGTGCGCAGCATGTGCTCGGCCGTATCGGCTAGCATCGGCAGCAGCTCGCGGACGGAGTGCCCGATATGGGCTTCAACCGGCAGCCCGTTGATTTCGGCAAGCCGCTGGTTGATGCGGACAAAGCGCAGGTTGGTATCTAAAACATTCAGCCCAATGGGGGCCGATTGGTAAATGGTTTCGATTTCGGCGAGCTGCTGCTGAAGCTGGAGCTGATTGGCTTTGAGGGCCGCTTCAGCCTGTTTGCGATCGGTGATGTCTCGATAAAACACTGCTAAGCCTTCGCTGATGGGATAGGCATGCAGCTCTAACCACAGGTCGTAGGCCGGTGGGTAGTAATAGTGATGCTCAAAGTGCACTGGCTCCTGTTTGGCGACAGCGTCGCGATAGTGCTGTTCGATCATGCTGCCGACGGTAGCGGGCCACACTTCCCACAGGGTTTTGCCCAGCACTTCACAGCGCGGTTTGCTGTGGTTGATCCGTTCTCCGGCGGCGTTGAGGTAGGTGATGCGCCAATCGCGATCGAGGCTAATAAAACCATCGCTCATGGTTTCGAGGACTTCGGTAAGGCGCAGGGTGGTTTGTTCGGCTGAGCGCTGGGCGGCTTCGGCGGTGAGGCGCAGTTCATGTTCGCGGCTTTCGGCTTCCCGACGAATCTGGGCCAGCTTTAGGCTGGCTTCGACGCGGGCTAGCAGTTCGCGGGGGGAAAAGGGTTTGATCAGATAATCGTCGGCTCCAACGGCCAGTCCTTCAATTCGAGATTCTTCTCCTGAGCGGGCCGATAGCAGGATGATGGGCAACTGCTGGGTGGCAGGGTCGCGGCGGAGCGATCGCAACAGCTCAAACCCATCGAGGCGCGGCATCATCACGTCGGACAGCAGTAAATCGGGGGGATGGCGACGGATGGCGTTTAGGGCTTCTTGCCCATCGATGGCGGTCTCGATGTCGTAGCGCTGCTGCCGCAACAGTCGGGCAACATAGTTGCGCATATCGGCGTTGTCATCCACAACGAGGATACGGGCTTTGGCGGGCACTGTGGGCGATCGCAAGGATGGCTCTAGGGAGCAACTTTCCCAGGCGTGGCGATCGCGGTCGTCTTGGGTCAGCCATTGCCATGCTTCTTCGATGTAGGCCTGGGGGCTGGTTGCGGTGGTAGAGAGTTCAGCGGAGATTTCAGTGGCGAGGTCAGCAGCGAGGCCGATGCGATCGCTGGGCAGATGGGCGCAGCCGGTGGGAATAGACACTTGAAATCGAGTGCCATGCCCTAGCGTACTGCTTACGGTGATGCTGCCGCCGTGCAGTTTGACTAGTTCTTGCACCAGGGAAAGCCCAATCCCTGATCCTTCAAAGCTGCGGCCTTGGGTGCCTTTGATCCGATGGAAGCGCTCAAAGATGTGGGGCAGCTCGTCGGGGGCAATGCCAATACCGGTATCGGCGATCGCCAGCTCTATGCAATCGGGGTGCCCTTGCAGACTGACGGTAATCGTGCCGCTCAACGTAAACTTAAAGGCGTTAGAGAGCAGATTGAGCACAATTTTTTCCCACATTTGCCGATCGACATAGACGGGCTCTGCCAGCGGCTGGCAATCGACCACTAGGCGCAGCCCGGCCCGCTCGATCAGGGAGCGAAAGGTGCTGGAGAGATCTAGGGTTAACTCGGCCAGGTCGGTGGGGTCGTAGGTGGCCTGCATCCGACCCGCTTCAAGGCGGGAGAAGTCGAGCAGCATGTTTACCAGTTTCAGCAGCCGGGTGCCGTTGCGCTGCACGGTGATGAGGCGATCGCGCTGGACGGGCGGCAGAGGGGCATCGGTGTCGGCCAGAGCGTCTTCAATCGGGGCCAACATCAGGGTCAAGGGCGTACGAAATTCGTGAGAGGCGTTGCTAAAAAAGATGGTTTTGGCCCGATCGATTTCGGCTAGGGCCTCGGCGCGCTGGCGCTCGGCTTCATAGGCGCGGGCATCGGCGATCGCCGATGCCACCTGCCCAGCCACCAGTTCTAAAAAGCCCTGGTAGTCGTCATCGAGGGCATGACGAGTGCTAATTCCGGCGATTAGCACTGCTGTCGGCTGATCTTGCCCCGGCGACGCCACAGGAATCACCAGCGCGGTATGGGGGGGCTCGGGCCACAAGCCAACGTGGAGTGGGCCAAACCGCTCGATTACATCCGTGATGGCGATCGTTTGATTGCGGTGCACGACTGCTGCAATCGGCCACTGCGGGCTGACATCAGCGCTAGACCAGTCGATCAGGCTAGGGCTAGAGGGCGTGCCAGGAGTCAGCCCAGTGGTGGCGACTAGGCGCGCTTGACTGTGCTCAGCATCGAGCAGATAAAGCAGCGCAAACGGAATGTCGGCGCTGTTCTGGGCTAAGGTCGTCATGGCGCGCTGGCAGGCATTTTCTACCGTTGGCAGCTCGATCGGATGGGTGGCCAGATCGCGCAATGTGCGCAGGCGGCGATCGCCCAACACCTGCTGTGTCGTCTCGGTGCAGGCGCAAAACATACCGCCAATGCCGCCACTTTCATCGCGAATGGGGCTATAGGAAAAGGTGAAATACACTTCTTCTAGATAGCCGCTGCGGTGCATAAACAGCGGCAGATTACTAGACCACGTTGATTCTCCGCGCGTCATCACCTGCTCGACCATCGGCCCGATCGTGTCCCAAATTTCCGGCCAGACTTCGGGGCCAGGTTTACCCAGCGCACTGGGATGCTTGGTTGCACCCAAGATGGGGCGATAGCCGTCGTTATACAGCTTGACCAACTGCGGCCCCCAAAAGATAAACATCGGGTAGCGGGAGCTAAGCAAGATGCTGACGGTGGTGCGCAGACTTTGGGGCCATTGCTCAACTGCACCAAGCGGCGTTTGCTCCCAGGGATGCGATCGCATCAATGCACACATCTCTCCCTGTCCGGCAAATAGGTGATCTAGCAGGGTGGAGTGGTTTAGTTCTGCCATAGCCTTAGTGTTCTCCTCCATTCGCCAAAGGAGCAACGTAGTAACGTGTTGAAGATGAACAAAATGCTGAAGATGAGAGCCACGGCTTTTTTGCCCTAGCACTCTTTAAGTCCTGATTGAGCTCAGTGGATCAACTGGAAAAATCGCCTGCTGGATAACCGCAGTTTTTATCAGTTTCTAGCATTGAACCAAGATTTAAAAAATCAAATCTTTATTCTTCAATACTCAAGATGGGCTCTGCTCCAAGCAGATAATTTGGTTTTATTAAGTGCTTGTTTGCAAATGCTGAAAAAAACTATCCAGGTTTTTGTAGTAATTGATTTTTGTTGATGGTTGATGCAACGAAATTCTATGCTGGATAACGCATGGTTGTGCATGGACTAATATCGTTCTTGGGCAATGCTTTTGAGCAATGCTTTCGAGTAATGCCTTGACAATGAAATAGCCGCATTTTATCAATGCACTGAGTTCAATAATCAATATTAGAGTTGTGCGTGATTGTTGTTGATTAGCCTGCTTGCCCAGTTTTTAGTAAGGCCAATCAGCAGTGGATTAGCAGAACAATAGGAGGATTTGCCAATAGCATGCGATCGTTGTCCTAATTAATAGTTAGAAGAAGGTAAACGATGTGTCGATTTGCTAGATAGGCCAATCATACAGTGAATCGATTGTATCCAACCTTTAGTTTAGAAGTACAGCCTTGGCTGTAACCAAACTTGATATAGCGATAAAAAATCGTTTAAGAGATGTTAACAGCATGCCCAATTTTATGGGGCTCAAGCCAATTGGCGATCGCCTTAACGTTCATTACCATTAGTGCTGAAAACGGCCCCGCTCAGCCTCATAAAGCTGATCCCCAAGCCATTGGAGCAGTATCGGTTGATCCTTGCTTTGGACGAGGGGGTAGCAGACTCCTGACCCGTGCGAGCGCACGCCTCTTTACCCCACTCTTTACCCCAAAGATAGTTAGGATAGCGGCTCTGAGCTGTTTTGAGCGCTGGGATAGGTTGTGCAATTTCTCAACGTTGCCTTGGGCTTTGGCCGATTGACACCTTCAATCCGTTTTTCTCTGGGCGCACAGGCTTGGTTGTATGGGTGGGGGGAGATTTTGCCTGAGCAGTTACGAATTTGTGTTACGTCGGTTAGGATGCGAGTGCTCAAGTGTTGTTAAGGATGAGTGTGCTTTTGCCGATTCCTCCTGCGCAGGCACCTCGGCTAAAGTAGAGCAACTCGCTGAACTTCGTTTGGCAGTTGGGGTATGGTAGCGTCTTGCATAGATAAAAGACGGATTTCGACGGAGCGCTCATGCTGGAATCTCAATGCTCAACTCCTAGTGAGAAGAGGGTTGAGCGTAGGTGTTCGCAACGCGTCTCCAACGTAGAAAACTCGCTAACCAGGCTTATTTTAATTCCGCCTACCTGCTGCTGGGGAAGTGTGAAAAGCGCTATGGTTTCGTTTCTGATTGATGTTCTAATTGATGTAAATCTAATGAAGGTAATTAGTATCTTATGGTAAAGTTCAGGCAAATTCTGTTGTTTGCTGTATCAATCTTGCCGCTTAATTCTCTAAGAATTTTTGCCTATAAGCTTATTTATGGATACAAAATTGAATCGTCAAAAATAGGATTTGGGACACAGTTAGACTGCAAAGAAGTTGTTTTAACAAGAGCTAAGATCGGTAGAGACAATTTAATAAAATGCAAAAGTCTTTGCGTGTTAGATGGAGTTATTGGTAATTTTAATCAGTTCGCTGGATTAGAATCAGTCAGCTTGGAGCAGGCATCTATTGCAAATAACAATTCTTTCTCAGATCCAATGTCTTTGGTAATGTTAGGACATTCTAGCAGTCAATCAAATATTGGAAATTTCAATAAATTTTTTGTGGGAGCAAGAGTAAACAAACCTGGTGCAACATATGGAGCAATAAGGTTGCACCAGGGTGCCAAAATAACGAGTTCTCACATGTTTGACGTGGTCTGCGACATAGTGATTGGCAGGAAGACCGTAATTGCCGGTCGAGAGTCTCAATTTTGGACCCACGGCAGTGGAATTTATAAGCCAATTACGATCGGAGAGGTTTCTTACATTGGCAGCGCTAGTCGATTTGCACCAGGCGCGAAAATCGGCAAAAACGTGATCGTTGGCTTGGGTAGTGTCGTCACAAAGGAGATGGAATGCGACAATGCGATGATTGCAGGTGTCCCAGCTAAAGTCATCAAAAGTAACTACGATTTTAGAAGTAGAGAGTATTTAGAAGATTTAGAAGTACCTGAGAGTGAAGTTTAACTTCTGAGAATCTAGACTTCTAAGAATTGAATAGTGAAGCAAGTAGGTAGCTGCAATTAAGTAGAAATATGACGCGTGGCGACCCAGCTTAATGAATTCAGCCCACCTACTCAATGCGTAGATGCCTTCACTAGGTCTATACCTATGGCGAGCTTGGAGCGCGGGCCAGTTGCCAGCACTGTTGGGCGATCGCCCAGTCTTCTTGGGTGTGGATCACCAGCACTCGCACGGCCGATTGAGCGGTGGCAATATCGCTATCAACCGGATGGGCATCGTTTTTGTCGGGATCGATGGCGATTCCCAAAAAGCCAAAGCCTTCGCAGGCCGCTGCGCGCACTAGGGCAGAATTTTCACCAATCCCGGCCGTAAACACTAGGGCATCGAGCCCCCCCAGGCTAGGCAGCATTGCCCCAATGCACGAGCGCAGCCGGTGGATAAAGACATCGAGAGCGAGCTGGGCGCGGCTGTTGCCACTGGCGATCGCCTCTAGCAGCGTCCGCACATCTTCAGAGACGCCCGACAGACCTTTGATCCCCGACTGGCGGTTGAGCAACTGATCGAGCTGGTCGGCAGTGTAGCCCTCTTGACGCAAGAGGTGAATCAAAATACCGGGATCAACCGAGCCC
>DATNOW010000686.1:0-4842 GCA_036703515.1 Chroococcidiopsis sp. | reverse complement strand
GAGGCGATCGCGCCCACTCTTGCTGCCGTTGTCCTCCTGCTGAACGACTCCAATTCCTGAAAAAAGTTGCTTTTATATCGGGTAATATCGGAACGCACGCAGCCTAGAGCGATCGCCAAAAAGCTTGCTGTAGCTGACTATCAGAGATTTATTTGAGTTACCCAAAACGCATTGGTTAATTGTGGTTTAATCGCGGGTTAATCGCGTCGCTACAGGGTATTACCCCCCATCGGCCTGATTGTTGACGTACCTTGGGGCAAGGGCTAGCATCGAGCTAACTTTGACGATTTCCCCCAGCGCCAAAGGGTGCTCAACTCTATGCGTTTTTTATTCTGCGCTCGACGGTCAATGCTTGCAGCCGTGACATTGGTGGTTGCTTTAGGCAACCCAATATCATGTTTGGGGAGTATGCCCACATCGAGGGCGATCGCCCAAACTCCCTCTGCCGCAGAGTCTCCCAGCCTTGACGAATCCAGCGAGGTCGATAGCCGGCTATTTTTGGCCGGCATGGAAGACCCTGAAGAAGTCCGCGCCTTTTTAGCCAACCTGCGGCAGTCGGCCGTGATGCGCGGTTCACGCCAAGCCCGCCTCCGGCAGCGGCAGGCTCTTGTGGCTATGGTGCGCTATCCGTTTACGACCTACGACGAACCCGGTGTGCCGGGTGTCACCTATCATCGTCCTGAAGCGCTACTGCGCGACTTTGAGCGGGTGTTTACCCCGCCAGTGCTCAACGCCATGCGCCATGCCCAATACGAAGAGCTTTTTATTAACGGACAGGGCGCGATGATTAGCGACGGGCGCGTGTGGTTTGATCAGCGTGAAGATGGCATTAAAATTAAGGCCATTAACCCCTAGCAGGTCGCCTCTAGAGACGACTCTGACAGCCTATGTCCCTTCTCCTCGATCGGATGCTATTGGCCGATGTGCCTCCTGGCCTAGGCTACGCTAGCAGTTTTGAGTACTGCGTTAACATTACAAACCTAGACAGTTACCCCAACCATTGGGTGTTCGCTCAAGTTGGATCGGTCAATACCCCATCTACAGAAAAGTTTTACACGCTAGCGTCTGCTGGGGAGTGCATACCCATGAAGGGCTATCGTCCGGTGGTTACCTTTTTTGCAGTTCCCAAAGAGCGCCTCAAACCCAGCGATATCACCGTAGATCAAGAAGGCAGAACTGTATTAGCCGCACCTCCACTCACTCTACCGTCGGGTTGGATTGAAGGCACACCGACAGTGGTGCGTCCCGATGCTTTACCGATGTTTTATTCTGGGCGTCACGTGCAAGACAATTACAAAATCCAGACGCTGAGCCCGGAGAGCTTTGAACTTTTATTTGTAGAGCGATCGCCCCAAGTATTAAATCTGCTGATCGTGCCGCTGCTGGGATTGCTGATCATCGGTGGGTTGATCTGGTGGAAACGGACGCGATCGCAGCGTTTGACTGCTGTGAATAGTAATCATCGATAATAATTGCCAACGTTAATCATCAACAGTAATTACCAAAATTAAATTACCAAAATTACCAACAGTAATCGCCAACAGTAATTACCATGCTTAAATTGCCATGCTTAAATATCCTGTGCCCATCAAGCCGATCGGCGGTGCAGTCATTGGCGCAGTCGTTAGCGTAGTTATTGTCGGAGTGAGCTTGGTCAGCGCGATCGCCATCCCCTTTTCCACCTACGCGTTGACCTTGGCTTGCTTTGGCATCACCCACGTTTTAGTTGAGCTGCGCTATGTCGACAGCCGTTTTTCTGGACGACTGGGGGCGACATTGGTTGATCGGCTGCTGGTGCTTGTGTTGGCGATCGCCCTGATTCGACTGGGTAGCGTGGGCGGCTTGCTGCCACCCCATTGGGGCGTAGCATTAGAATTGCTGTGTGGGCTGGGGCTTGTGGCCATTGCCACTCTGGTGCTCGGGCAGCAGCACTGGCGCTGGGGAACTTGGGGGTTGGGGGTCGGCAGTCTGCTGGCGCTGGGGATTTACGTCGATCCGATCGTCACCTCTGTCGGTTTAGCCATAATTCACAACCTAACACCGATCGGATTCATTTTAGAACGTCAGCCATCGCGTCGGATTTTACTGCTCTGTTTACTGATTTTTGTAGTTTTACCGCTGTTTATTTTGGTGTGGCAGTGGCTCAATCCAGTGTCGTTTAGCTGGGCTGACAATACAACCTATTTAGCTGCGTTTGTGCCACCCCTCTGGCAAAACATCGCGATCGCCTATCCGCTATTTTCTGCGGTTACATTTCTCCAGTGTATGCACTATGCTGCGGTGATTGGATTGTTCTCGCAATGGACAGAAGAACATCCAAAAGTAGCGTCAGAAATAGAACAAAGAATAGTTTCAAAAACAGTGTTTCCGTGGGGTTCTACACGCGCCGTTTATGGATATTTAATCGTAATTGCCATTGTGTTTTGGATTGCTTTTCAGCAGTCCTTTGGGCTGACGCGAGCGCTCTATGGCACCATTGCGGCCGTCCATGCCTGGATTGAAATTCCGCTGCTGCTGCTCTTAGCCCCAATCTGGCAGCCCACTAATCAGCAGCCCCACGCTGTAGGAAGCGAGATTCGCCCAAAACGATAGCCCCATACACCATGACCATGAACACGAACACAACCATAAATATGAAATTATCCAACGATAGAGCGCCCCTTCGGTAACAACCCCCACGCTTTCGAGCAGCAGCGATCGCTGCCAAAAATTGATTTCGGGGGGTAATTCTGTAAACCACACCCACAGAATGGGATGGGTGATTAAGGTCGCCGCCGCTGCAACCGCCACAAGCGATCGCCAGTCTTTTTGCTGAAGCTTGCCCCAAATTCCTACGACCAACGCTTCGATCACAATCGACTCAACTAAGGCAACCAGTTCTGCACCATCAAACGCCATAACTATCCCCGATTAACTGCCCCGATTGACTGACAAAACAGTTTGAGTAAGTTAGGTTGGGATTCGCTATCCCTAAGCGGCAATGTTCACAGGATATTCACGCGATGTAATTTGCCAATGCAATTGACTGGTGTAATTTATCAAGCCGGGCAGCTATTGGCTGCGATCGCGTCACGCTAAATTAACTGCTCTCGATTCAGTTTTAAGCTCAGTATGAATGATTTTCCCCTCTGGAAGCGCCCTGTTTTTTACTATGTTGCGTTAGTCGGGTTGGGCATGATGCTGACTCGATTTTTTAATTTTGTCTTACTGGAATGGCTGACAATTTATGTTATTCCACTGGTATGGCTGGCGCTACTAGGACTAGGACTGATTGGCCTAGTTTGGGCAATCATTTTTTGGGCGCGATCGCCGCGTTCGGGGCAATCGCCAGGCTGGCAGCGATCGATTCCCCTATTGCTGCTGCTGGGGATGTTTGGGTTGGCGATCGCCATACCCTTTGAAAACCTGTGGCTGACTTTTAACTTCCATCGCTATCGTGAGGCGCGGCAGCAGGTCGTTGATCTGATGGCAACTCAGCAGATCGCGTCAAACCCCGGCATCATGGAGCTACCAGAAAGCTACCGGGCAACCACCTTGGGCGATGGTGAGGTAGAAGTTTTCTATGCCAACGACAGCCGCTATGTGCTGTTTTTTACCCTGCGGCTGTTTGAAGGCGCAGCCGGGTTTATATATAGCGAAAATGGTACTCCCCTGCCTGCTGAGATCGTCTCAGGCTATGAGATTCTAGAGCAATACGAAATGGGCGATCGCTGGTATTTTGTCAGACTAGGGGGCTAAACGAGGATGGGCACAGCACTGCGCCAGTTAGAAGGACCGAAAGGATCACGGCTGCTGGGCAACACGCTGGAGTTTGCCCGCGATCCGCTAGCGTTTTTAACCGGCTGCGCCCGGCAGTATGGCGAGGTGGTGCCGCTGCGGCTGATGCTGTCTCCGGCCTGCCTATTGACCCAACCGGCCCATATTGAGCAGGTGCTGAGGGAGCGCGAAGTTTTTGTCAAAGATACTCCCGCCTGGCGAGCGGTGCGATCGCTAGTGGGGGACGGGCTGCTGACCAGTGAGGGCGATTTTTGGGCCCGGCAACGCCGCCTAACGCAGCCGATCTTTCACCAGCAGCGGATCACCGGCTACGGGCAGATCATGGTCGACTATGCTGAGCGGATGATGGCAACCTGGATAGACGGGGAGCAGCGCGATATTCACGATGCCATGATGCGGCTGACGCTGGATATCGTTACCAAGACGCTGTTTAACGCCGATATGAGCGGGGTAGAAGCTCAAACCGTAGCCCACACCCTAGAGGTGGCCATGGAATGGTTTTCGAGCCAGCGCAAGGTGGCTTTTTTGCCGCTGTCGTGGCTGCCGCTCGATATCAACCGCCGCTATAAGGCGGCCCTCGACGCCACAGACGCCACCATTCAGCATTTGATTGAGCAGCGGCGCAGCAGCGCTGAGGATCCTGGCGATCTGCTGTCGATGCTGATTCAGGTGCAAGATGAAGACGACGGCAGCCGGATGAGCGATCGGCAACTGCGCGATGAGCTGACGACGCTGATCTTAGCGGGGCATGAAACTACGGCCAATGCGCTGTCGTGGACGTGGATGCTGCTGGCCCAACACCCACAAGTGCAGGCGCAGCTTTGGGATGAGCTAGATCAGGTGCTAGGCGATCGCCCCCCCACGGTAGCCGACCTGCCCCGACTGCGCTATACCAACCAAGTGGTGAAAGAAGCGCTGCGGCTGTATCCGCCCATTTTTTCGCTGGCCCGATCGCCCCTGCGCGACTATGAGCTAGACGGCTACTCGCTCCCAGCAGGCTGTATTGTCATCTTTAGCCCCTGGGTGATGCACCGTGATCCGCGCTATTTTGAGCAGCCCGACCAG
>DATNOW010000685.1:0-3543 GCA_036703515.1 Chroococcidiopsis sp. | reverse complement strand
GGTGTTGAGCCTGAGCCTACAGGGTTGCATTCCAGCGGCAGCCGGGTTTAAAAGTTTTATCGATTCCTACGACGGGTATGAGTTTTTGTATCCCAACGGCTGGCTCGAAATTAAGGTGAGCAACGGCCCTGATGTGGTGCTGCATGACCTGATCGAAGAAACCGAAAACGTCAGCGTGGTGATTAGCCCCGTGCCCGACGGCAAGACGCTGCAACAACTAGGGTCGCCGAGCGAAGTAGGCTACAGCCTGTCGAAAAATGCGATCGCTCCCCCCGATTCGGGGCGGGTGGCTGACCTGATCAGCGCCGAAGCCAAAGAGGTAGGGCCAAACACCTACTATGTCTTGGAATATGCCGTGAAGCTGCCGACCCAAGAGCGCCACAACTTAGCCAGCGTCGTCGTTCGTCATGGCAAGCTCTACACGCTCAATCTATCGACCACAGAGCAGCGCTGGGCGAAAAAGCAAGACTCCTTCCGCCAGGTTGTCAGCTCGTTTAGCGTTTACTAACGCGTCACAAAATTATCCGCTACGGGTTGCTACGCTCCTTCTAATCTTCGCGGAGGGTGCTGCGGAACCCCTGGTTGGGTGTCCAGGCGATCGCCCCATCGCGCCCGGTGGCATAGACTGTAGCGTGGTGGGCTTGGAGCCACTTTAGGGGTTTAGGATCGATCTCTCGTCCAGAGGCGATCGCTACTTTCGGCTGGATGACGGCTAGCACATCGGGGCTTAGCTCCTTCCCGTTCCACCACAGCACATCGGCTGGAGCAACACTCTTGGCTGTCAGAGGCGGTCGTGTTTTTTCTGGGTTATCGGCATTGGGTGGCGATGGTATTAGCAGCCAGCGCTGATTGTTGACCACTAGCTGCAAGGTCATGGGCTGCTCATTCAGTAATGTGATCTGATCATTGCCGACAGCAATCGGAGCACCGCTGGCCAAGGGTTGCGGACTGGCGTTGCCCAACTGCTGCCCTAGGGCTTGATAGACGATGGCGCTGGGCTGAGCTGGGGACACTTCCAGTTTGGGGCTGCTATAAAACGATTGCACGGGCAGCCGTTGGCTGAGGTGCAGCCAGCCTTCGGCGCTAGAATCTGTCAAACTGGGGGCGATCGCCCACTGCACTTGGTTGATGCCGGCCTGCCGCAAAAACGGCAGCACCGTGTAGTTCACCGTAGACTCTTGGCTGCTGCTAACCAGCCCGACTGTGCCTTGGGATTGCACCACAATCGCGGGTTCGCCAGCGGTGGCCAGCACCGTCACCTGGGTCAGGCGCAGGGCCGTGTAGCCCGCCGGAATAGCCACAAGGCCAACGGCCAGGATTGCCGCCGCCCACCAGTAGCGATGGAGCCGACGCTGCTGCCACACCAGCCCAATCAGCCCGTAAAGCAGCAGCAGTTGGACGAGGTCAATGGTGCCAACGGAAAAAGCATTGCCAGGGATGCGATCGCCCCACACCGCAAGCTGAATCAGACCTTCGCTGGGAAAGTACAAGAGCCAGGCCAGTAGGCTACCCATGGGCGGATAGAGCAGCCCAGCCAGGGCGCTGACCATGCCGCCAATGCTGACGATGGCGATCAGCGGGGTGGTCAACAGGTTGATCGGGATGCTGTAGGGCGAAATCACCCCAAACACATAGAGCTGAAGCGGCACAGTCCACAGGTAGGCGGCAATGGGTACGGCAATCAGCGGGGCGATCGCCGTCGGTAGCCAGTCTAGCCATTGGTTCAACACGGGCACCGTCACCAGCAGCCCCAGAGTCGCCAAAAAGCTAAACTGAAATCCCAAATCCCAAATCCAGCCTGGGTTCCACAGCAGCAGTAGGGTGGCCGACAGCAGCAGCGACCCCAGCGGCCGCACCTTGCGCTCGGCCACCATCGCGTAGAGCGTTGCCACCCCCATAATGCCCGCCCTGAGCACGGCAGGTTGAATCCCCGTCAGCCCGACATAGACCAAAATCGTGCCCACACCCACGATCAGGCGCATCCGGGCCGACAGTCGGCGCGTCAGCCCTAGCATCACCCCAACCAACAGCGACACCTGCGCCCCCGATGCCGCCAGGGCATGGGCCAAGCCCACCCGCGTAAACTGGTCTTTGAGGTCGTAGGGCAGGTCTACGCCATTGCGCCCCATCACCATGACGCTGAGCAGCGGCCCGTTGGGCACCCCCAACCCCTGCACCTGTGCCTGGATAATGCGCTGGCGAATCTGCCAGAGCCTATGCTGGAGCCAACGCCTGGGGGCTGACCACAAGGATGGCGTGGCCGATGGCGATGCCGTGAGCGATGCCGGAGTGCGCGATGCCGGAGTGAGAGATGCCGAAGTATGCGCTTCGACGCGATCGCCCGTCATGCCAGCAAAAATGCCCTGCTGCCGTAGATACGCCTGAAAGTCAAACCCACCCGGATTTTCGGCGGGTTTAGGCGCATACAGTTGCCCCGTGATCGTCACCGTCTGCCCGTCATACAGCCCGGTGCCCTGCAACAGCGGCACGGTGACATACAGGTTGCCGGTGGCGGGTTCTAGAGAGGATGAAGGCTGGGCAGGCGACGCTGAGCCAGCGCCCTGTACGCGCAGTTGGAACTGGATCCGCTGGCTGCGGGTCAGTCGGGGTGAACTATCAATCCAGCCCCGCACCTGTACCGGTACTGGCACCTGTGTCGACCCAGATGCCGTCAACCAATGGCTAATATCGTTGTCGTCAGGCTGGGGCAGGCGCATCTGAAACGTCAGGGCGGCCAATCCGCCAATCAGTCCGGCTACTAGCCACAGCCGCGATCGTGGCCCGGTGCGCCATAGCCTCGGCGCGATCAGACTGGCGATCGCCCCCACCCCCACCAGCACGATCGCCCCCATGGGCATTCCCCTGACGCTGCCTGGAATCGCCGTACACAGCAGCCCAACGATATAGGCCCCACAAACAATAGACCACGCGATCGCAGACATAGGTTGAAACTCTTGATGCACCCTTCGTTTGACAGTGTGCCCAGCAGTTAGTCGTTGGGCGCGAATGGCACCCTCGGATTTCCAGCCCGCGTTGCGCTAGAGCGTGGCCGCGATCAGGTTGGGTTTTTATTCAATTCGTAATCCGATATAGTTTGGGGATAATGCGTGGCTATTTGATTGGGCAGAGGTGTGTATGATTCCCGGTGAGCTATTTGTTGAAAGCGGTGAGATTGAGCTAAATGCGGGACGGGCAACCGTAACGTTGGCGGTGGCCAATACGGGCGATCGCCCCATCCAGGTTGGCTCCCATTTTCATTTTTATGAAGTCAACAAGGCCCTAACCTTTGACCGTGATCAAGCGCGGGGGATGCGGCTGAATATTCCCGCCGGCACCGCTGTTCGATTTGAGCCGGGGGATGAACGCGAAGTCACGCTGGTAGCGCTGGCCGGCAGCCGCGAAGTCTACGGGCTCAATGGCCTCATCAACGGAGCCCTCGACGGCTAACCTCAACATCGAGCAATGCCCAAGGTAATTTCCAGCAAAGATTCTACCCTTCGACTGCGCTCAGGGTGCAAGCTACTCTTTGACTGTGCTCAGGGT
>DATNOW010000684.1:0-2360 GCA_036703515.1 Chroococcidiopsis sp. | reverse complement strand
ATCATAATTGCCTCATGAGTCGCGTTTTGAGGGATGTTAGGAAATCAACCAGAGTAATTAAGGATGGTTACTGTTTAGATGCCCATCTTAAGCTGTCGCGTCTAAGAACTGTGACACAGAAATCATCGCGTCTATCTTGCCAGGAGTCCGCCCTGCCAGGAGTTCGCCCCGCGAGGAGTCTGCCCAGTGAGGAGTCTGCCCAGTGAGGAGTCTGCCCGGTCAGGAGACAGCATGACTAAACTCCCCTCGATTAGCCATCATACCGATTGAGTGGTGTGGATTCTGTGTGAACAGCGATCGCATTTTCTAGCAATTAACAAGCAATATTTCGATCTGTAAATTCTGCCGAAATAGTTATTAATTAAGGTTAATAAAATCAGCGGTTTAACGGTCAATATTGCCGATTAAATCGCGAATTTCTTCACGAACTCCAAGTGCCACTCAGTAAAACGTAATATTTGAAACGAGTGATATCCCATTCCCCCGCCCTCCCATCCCCTCTCCTCTGCATGAGCACCCCTCCCCCTCCTTCCCCCGGTCAGTGGTTTGAATATCCTGTCCGGGCCCATCCCCACCACACCGACTACGCCGGTATCGTCTGGCATGGCACCTATCTGACGTGGATGGAAGAAGCGCGGGTTGAGTACTTGCGATCGCTCGGCTATGACTTTGCCGATGTCGTCGCCCTCGGCTGTGATCTGCCCGTCGTGGAGCTATCGCTGCGCTATCACCGTGAAATTAAGATGGGCGCGATCGCCATTGTCCATCTCCGCCTAGCGAAGCTGGAAGGTGTTCGCATTCACTGGGACTACCGGATTCAGTCACCCGATGCCCAAACCCTCCATGCCACCGCCAGCGTTACGCTAGTCACGGTCGATCGCGCCACCGGGAAGATCATGCGCCGTCTCCCGCCCGATGTGCAAGTTATGCTGCACAAGCTCAAAGGCGATCGCCCTTGAGCTTGTGCAGACCCTACTCAGACCCTACTGCGGAACCGTTACCCGACTTCGGGCCGCGTTTGGTTGGGCAGCGTTTGCGTCTTCACAAACCAGTGGATGCAGTTAAGCGAGCTTTTAAGCTCGGTCAGTAGCTCTGCGGCATTCAGCAACTGCTGCTGTCGAGACTGCTGTTCAAGCTGATCGGCCGCAGCTTGCAGTCGTTTGGCCCCGATGTTGGCGCTAGCTCCCTTGATATGGTGGGCAGCTTGCTCGACCTGATGAAAGTTGCGATCGCCGATCGCCCGTTCTAGGCGCTCTAGATAAACTCGGCTATCGTCTACAAACAGCTGCAAAAGCTCCGTTTCAAACTCGGCACAGCCCTCCGATAGCTGATACAGCAGTTCCCAGTCCATCTGCAAATCCATTTGCTGCCGCAGGTGATCGGGGCTCATCGGGCAGTCGGCTGGGTTCTGCGCTGGCGAGGGGGCGATCGCCTGCCCTTCCAGAATGGTGTGGCTCCAGCGCACAAGCACTGCCGCTAAAGTCTCTTGGCTGACGGGTTTGGGCAAATAGTCGTTCATGCCCACGGCCAGGGCGCGATCGCGATCTTCGGGCAAAACATTGGCCGTCATCGCAATAATCACCGCCGGTCGCTGGTTTGCCTGCTGATTGGCCTGGCGCTGTTCTTCGAGCTGCCGAATCGCGAGGGTAGCGTTGTAGCCATCCATCACCGGCATTTGGCAGTCCATCAAGACCAAGTCATAGGCAATCTGGCTGATCGCATCCACCGCTTCTTGACCGTCGGCCACTACATCGGCGCGATAGCCCAAGTTGGTCAACTGCTTGAGTGTCAGCTTTTGATTGATGACATTATCTTCCACCAGCAAAATTTTTAGGGCGGCTTTGGTCTCGTCTACCGGGAGGTCGCTGTCGCTCAATCCACCCGGCGTCATGCTGATCGGGCCAATCAGCGGGCGTTGATCGTTGCCAATCCCAAGGGCGATCGCCACGCTTTCTTTGAGACGCGAAGGCTTGATCGGCTGACTAACATAAGCTGCAAAACCCTGGGACATCAGCGACTGCCCAATCAAGGTTTGCCCCATTGCTAGTTGCGTTGTCGAAACCACCGCCAGCCATCGTGTTGCTGCCAAAGACGGTTCGCGCTGGAGGCTGCTTAAACTAGCCGCATCGCTAGACAGCGTCGGGGGAAGGTGGCAAATCACCAAATCGGGAGGGGCGATCGCCCCTGTTTGCAGTCCGTTCAGCGCTTCCTGCCAATGTTCGACCGCCGTAGGGTGCATGTGCAAACCCAAGGCATCGTGGGTCAGCACCTGACGCAGCGATGCGACCGGGCTGATAATCAGGCTCTTGATCCCCGGAAACCCCTGCGAGAGCTGGGAGAGATCGCCCTCCACATTGCGC
>DATNOW010000683.1:0-7799 GCA_036703515.1 Chroococcidiopsis sp. | reverse complement strand
GGCGTGATGCGGGCCTGTGAAAAAACAGAAGTCACCCAGCTTGCCTTAGAAAATCTTGTTGATGAAATTGAGGCTGAGCTGCAGCAGCGCGCCTCCCGCGAAGTGGCTAGCCACGAAATTGGCGAGCTAGTGCTCAAGCATTTGCAAGCCCTCAACGAAGTGGCCTACGTCCGGTTTGCCTCGGTCTATCGCAAGTTTACGGGAATTCGCGATTTCGCCGATGCCCTCAATCACCTGCAGGGTTCTGCCGGTCAATTTTTCGATCTGGGCAACTTATCCACGGCTGTCGAAGCAGACTCTTTTTTAGCAGAAGACGCCGACAGAGAAGCATCGACACCCTCCGTGAGTCACTCCTGATAAAATCTTTGGCAAAACAAGTTTGATTGGGTCGTGTTAGTGAGATATCATAGTACTTCTGCGGTCAAACCTATCAGGATGTAAGTCCTTTACGATAAGCTATCGAGCTGAGAGTGCTGGCAACGCTCAAGAGATTGTGCGACCTTGCCAGTGTTTTCACGCCTGCAAGGAGACCACCACTACATTTACGGAGAGATTTTCTAGGAAACATTTAGCATGGTCAATCAGAAAGCTACGGAAATTGGTTTTACTCACGAAGAGTTTGCTGCGCTGCTTGACAAGTATGACTATCACTTCAGCCCTGGTGATATTGTCGCCGGGACTGTGTTTAGCTTGGAACCAAGGGGCGCTCTGATTGACATTGGTGCTAAGACCGCCGCCTATATTCCTATTCAGGAAATGTCAATCAATCGCATTGACAATCCTGATGAAGTTTTACAGTCCAACGAAACGCGCGAATTCTTTATTTTGACTGACGAGAACGAAGATGGGCAATTGACCCTCTCGATCCGTCGGATTGAATATATGCGAGCTTGGGAGCGCGTTCGTCAGCTGCAAGCTGAAGACGCGACCGTTCGCTCTATCGTTTTTGCAACCAATCGCGGCGGTGCGCTAGTACGCATTGAAGGACTACGGGGCTTTATCCCCGGATCCCATATCAGCACTCGCAAGCCTAAAGAAGATTTGGTGGGTGAGGAACTGCCCCTCAAGTTTCTTGAAGTGGATGAAGACCGTAATCGTCTCGTGTTAAGCCATCGCCGTGCGTTGGTTGAACGTAAGATGAACCGTCTAGAAGTGGGCGAAGTTGTTGTCGGTACCGTCCGGGGGCTCAAACCCTACGGTGCGTTCATCGATATCGGCGGTGTCAGCGGTCTGCTGCACATCTCTGAAATTTCCCACGACCACATTGATACGCCCCACAGCGTCTTCAACGTGAACGACGAACTGAAGGTTATGATTATCGACCTTGACGCTGAGCGTGGTCGGATTTCGCTCTCCACTAAGCAGTTGGAGCCCGAGCCCGGTGACATGGTGAAAAACCCTCAGTTGGTCTATGACAAAGCAGAGGAAATGGCCGCCCGCTATCGTGAAAAAATGATGCAGCAGGGGCAACCTCCCCAAGAGATGACGATCGCGGATGAAGAAATCCCACCCGCTGGTGAATAGGCGATCGCCTCATTTAGACAATTTGATAGTTGACTGGTGTCAAATTCTTTAAAGGTAAAAGAGGGATCACTCCCTCTTTTTTATTGGGTGAGCGCTGCGGCCACTAAGGCTTAGTCAACATCAGCCCTAAGCTAAGGCGAATCATCTGCATCCATCCTCTCTAGGATTTCTTTGGCAAGATCATTCCTCTGGCAAGATAATTTCTCCGACAAAATAATTTCTCTGACAAGATATATTTGGGCACCCATGGCAACGCTTCACTGTAACAATCGCCAGTTCAAGGCCATTCAGGCTGTGATTTTTGACAAAGACGGTACTCTGGCAAACTCCGCCAACTTTTTGCGCAACCTTGGCCAACGGCGATCGCGCCTGATTGATGCCAAGATTCCGGGGGTGCAGGAACCGCTGCTGATGGCCTTTGGGCTAGACACTACTCATATCAACCCGTCTGGGCTGCTAGCGGTAGGCACCCGCTATGAAAATGAAATCGCCGCCGCGGCCTACGTCGCGGAAACCGGACGTGATTGGGCAGAGGCACTAGAGATTGTGCATTCTGCCTTTGAGGAAGCCGATCGCTATATGAAGCGCAAGGCCGATGAAACGCCGCTATTTGATCAGGCGCTCCCCTTACTCCAAGCTCTAAACAACGCCCAGGTTAAAGTCGGCATCCTATCGTCGGACACGACGGCCAATGTCCAAGATTTCGTTCAAGTCTATGGCTTAACACCCTATATTCAACTTCAGATGGGGTGCGATCGCCCACCCAGCAAGCCCAATCCCCAATTAGTTGAGCAAGCCTGTGCTGTTTTAGAGGTGCCACTCGGGGCTACATTAATGATTGGCGACTCGGCTGTGGATATGCAGATGGCTCAAGCTGCAGGAATGGCTGGCCGTGTCGGAGTCTCTTGGGGTTGGCCAAGCCCTATCAATTTGGCAGGGGCGGAGGTCATCGTCCAACAGTTTGACCAAATTCAAGTTGACCAAATTCAAGTCGTCGCAAATTGAGCGAGCCACTTTTACCACATCTTGAACTAGAATTTCGTATCCCAGGGTGGATTAATCTTTTCTTTACGATTGGCATTTGTGGCTAAAAAGCGTATTCTGTTTTCTACTGTTAACTTGGTGTCCATTGACGCGTTCAGCAAAAGAGAGGTCATTGCCCTTGTCCCGCCGCTACTTATTCACGTCCGAATCCGTTACTGAAGGTCACCCTGATAAAATCTGTGACCAAATCTCAGACACAATTCTTGATGCGCTGTTGACACAAGACTCTCTCAGCCGCGTCGCGGCCGAAGTGGTAGTTAATACCGGCTTGGTGCTCGTAACCGGAGAAATCTCATCGACCGCAACGGTCAACTTTGTTGACTTGGTGCGCCAAAAAATTGCCGAAATTGGCTATACCGATGCAGTAAACGGCTTTTCTGCGCAAAGTTGCTCGGTCTTGATCGCCCTCGATGCTCAGTCTCCCGATATCGCTCAAGGGGTTGACAAAGCCCATGAACATCGCGAGCAGTCGAGTGACGAAGAGCTCGACTCGGTTGGCGCGGGTGACCAAGGCATTATGTTTGGCTTTGCCTGTAACGAAACCCCCGAACTGATGCCGCTGCCCATTAGCCTGGCCCACCGGATCTCGCGCAAACTCTCCGTAGCGCGCAAGACAGGGCAGTTGCCCTATCTCCGCCCTGACGGCAAAACTCAGGTGACGGTGCTCTACGAAGATGGCAAACCCGTAGGGATCGATACTATCTTGGTTTCGACGCAGCATACTGCAACCATTGACGATATCACCGACCCCGTCGAGGTGCAGGCCAAAATCAAGCAAGACCTGTGGACGGTTGTAGTCCAGCCGATCTTCTCCGATCTCGCGGTCAAACCCGACGAGCAAACTCGCTTTTTGGTCAACCCCACAGGCAAGTTTGTCATCGGTGGTCCCCAAGGGGATTCGGGCTTGACCGGACGCAAGATTATCGTTGATACCTACGGCGGCTATTCTCGTCACGGGGGCGGCGCGTTTTCGGGCAAAGATCCAACCAAGGTCGACCGCAGTGCGGCCTATGCTGCTCGCTATGTAGCTAAGAATATTGTGGCCGCAGGGTTGGCCGAGAAATGCGAAGTGCAGCTCAGCTATGCGATTGGCGTAGCGCGTCCCGTTAGCATCATGCTGGAAACCTTTGGTACAGGTAAGATTGACGACGATCGCCTCCTAGAACTCGTCAAACAACACTTTGAGCTGCGCCCGGCAGGCATCATTCGGATGTTTAATCTAACCCATCTCCCCGCAGAGCGCGATGGGCGCTTCTATCAAGACGTGGCGGCCTATGGTCACTTTGGGCGCACCGATCTCGATTTGCCGTGGGAAAAAACCGACAAAGCCGAGCTGCTGAAAGCAGCAGCGCTGCAACAGTTTTCTGGCGCGGCCCTCTAGGCTCTACTGGATCGGTTTAGCAACACTGCGATCGCCCCGTTCTAACCTTTATCCTTTAACGGAGGAAGGTCACGAGCGGGGCTATTTTATAACGGCAATTCATGCCAGCATCAAGCCTTGGATCGGCTTTGAGCTAGTCCTGGCCGCATTGGCAAGGACGCTTTTTAAGCGCGTTCAGACGTCCCTCTGGAGTGCTTTAAGCAGAATGAGCTACTCGGAATAATCTAATCGGCATGGTAGAGGCGATCGCAGCCTGCCAGATACTTCAAAATCGCCAGACTAACCAAGACGCTCAGCGCCACCAACAGCCAAAAACTATGGGCAACCCAGGCTGGCTGATCCATCGCCCATCCCCCAAGCGTCGGGCCGATAAAATATCCAAACGCCCAGCATAACGAATTGACCGACAGATATATACCGCGCAGTGCAGGCGGCGATAGGTTGATCACCAACGTCGAAGCCGAAGGCATATAGGCGACCGTAGCCAGAGACAATATGCCTAGGCTCAGAGTCGCCCAAACCACAGGAAACCACGGCGTTAACCCCGTTAGCCCCGTCACAATAAACCCGATGCCCCACAGCACCGCAGAGAACATGAGGGCTTGGGTGCGTTTGCAAGAGTTGAGCCAGCGGGCTACCGGCAATTGCGTCAGGGCCGTAAGCGCAACATGCCCCGAAAACAAAATACTGATCGTCGTCGGTGAAAAACCCTTCGCGTCTCCCAGCGGCATGAAATTAGTGAAATAGAGGGGCAGCGCGCTATTAATCAAGGCGAGATAGGTGGTAAACAGGGTGTTGACGATGACGTAAATCAATAAGATGCGATCGCGCAACGCAATGCCCCAGCCTTGCAGCATGGAATGGCTATGGGGGCTAGGCTGCAAGGTTTCTGCGATCGCCACAAAGATGACGCCAAAAAATACCACAAACGAAATGCCATCGATCACAAACAGGGCTCGATAGTTTGCCGTTGCTGCAATCAGGGCACCGCCCAACACCACCCCCAAACCTAACCCCAAACTATCGCCCAGGCGCGTCAGCGCAAACGCTTCATTGCGTTGGTTAATGGTGGTTAGATCGGCGACCACGGCTTCCGCTGGGGGCCAATATAGCCCAATCCCCAATCCCATCAGCAGATTGCCCAACACAAAAAGCGGCAGGTCGTGAGCCAACACCAGCAGGACGCTGGCCAATGCCGACACAACTGCCGAGGCTAAGAGGGTTTGGCGACGACCAATGCGAGGAGAATCGGCAAAGGAACCTCCCAAAATCCGCCCAATCACCCCTGAAATCGAACCGCTACCAATACCCAAGCCAACCGCTGTCGCAGACAGCCCCACCTGATTGACAAAGTAAATCGGAGCATAAAACAGGGTAAATCCCGTACCCAGTTGAGACAGCAGCCGCCCCGCAATTAAAATCCATACCCGATGATCGAGATTAGGAAACCAGCGCACCAATTTTTTGAAGAAAAATGCCATGTATGGCCATTAACAACAGATTAGGACAATTTTTTAATACAACAGGACTCTGCCACACCAGATCAGCCACTTAATAAACACTAATAAACACCCGCAGTTGGTTTTAATGTTTTTAAGTTAAAAACGAGGCTAAGGATCGCTTTCCAAAAACAACATCCCGTTTTATTAAATCCGCAATTCTAAGATCCGCGATCGCACTTCTAGACAATCCTGACAGACCATCGCCTTTTAGGGTAAGACATTCTCTGTGTCATTCTTGTGAAATGCCATTCTTGTGAAATGCCATGCTCAAGAAAGTAGAAATCTGCTTGCCAAGCTACCGAGACCACAAAATCCTGCCCGCCAAGCGCAACCAACAAGACCATTCAGACACCGCAAGCTGAAAGGTCAGCACCAAAAAATTCGGAGGTAGGTGACCCTAACCTCCGAATATTACAAGTGCTGAATTAACTCTGCGAACTCGTTAATCGATGTAGCCCATGAGCGACTCGCTATCGTCAATCTCATTGGACGCGATCGGACGACCACCAGGCAAGAAACTAGACTGGAGCAGTTGAGGATCGCTAGCAAACACTGGGCGACCACCCGGTAGGGTCAGATCGTCACGAACCACTAGGTCACTGCCAAAGATGGGGCGATGATCAGCAAGGGCATCGGCGATCGCCACACGTAGAGTGCTCGCGATAATCGGCCGATTGTTCAAAATAGTTCCATAAACATGCATATGACTCGCACCAATAGGCCGTAGCCCCGCCTCTGCATAGGTACCTGCCACTTCCAATTCACCAGGAACCACAGGGCGACTTTGAATCGAACCCGAGGTGCTCACCTGAATCGCACCTTTATCTTCCGTCTTCTCAGATTTCACAGACAATGCCATCACCTCACTGCGACCGTTTGCGCCACTTTCTACTGCTGTACTAGATTTGCCACCGTTTTCGGGGTCTTTTTCTTGTTCTGTCATAGACGTCTCCGTATTAGCCGAAGTCTCTTGGGTACCGCCCGCTGACCTGACGGTTCGAGGCTTGCGCGTAGTCGGTTTGGCCGGTTCAGTGGCGCTCATGGATCGGTACCTCTGGGAAAATCATTCAACTCAAAACCTGATTGCTACCAGCATGCATGGCTCGATGTGTCTTATGGCAAAACGCCTAGGCTGACCGAATTAATGCAAGACTCAAGCGGCTGGAAAAATTACAATTTGAGCAGCTGCGCAAACGACAATTCGACAGCGGCCTGAAAAGCAATTTGGAAATATTATAGGTGGAAATCGCCTAGCTCAAGTTAAAGACTGCCTATCAAAATCATAGGAATGTTTTAATAATTTAACCTAATTTTGGTTATCAAAGTTACTTATCAAACAAAACGTTGGGATAGAACCCTGAGGCGTTGCGTTTTTTAGTCGGAGCCTCAAAATATTGGCTATATTTTGGCCGATCAAGTCTACGCACCGAGGCCATTATTCATTCAAACAAGGCCATTCAAACGAGGGCGGCTTTGGGCACCCTCATTAGAGAGATATCCGCACAAACCCGATCTGCTGATCGAGTCTGGTTTTTCGTATAACAGAAGTATGTGCCTTGCCTGTCTGTGCTCCTCCGCCCATCGCTTGTGAAACCCGATGACCGACCTTTATAAGCAGGAAGATATTCAGCAGATCCTTCAGATTGCGATCGCCCGCCAAGTCGAATCTGACCTGATCACCCGCAGCCAGCTTTTAGAAATTGCGGATGAACTAGGGATTTCGTCCAGCGATCTGCAAATCGCTGAGCAAGAATGGAAATTACAGCAAGGCGAGTCTCAAGAACGCCACTCGTTTCAGCTTCACCGCCGCGGCAAATTTTATCAGCGGGTCACCCGATTTGCCATTGTCACAGCGTTCCTGCTGATTTTTGGCCTCATCGTTTTCAGCAACGTCCAGTGGACATTGCCAATCATTCTGATCTGGGGGCTATTTTTGGCCTTAGACGCGTGGCGCACGTTTCAGACTAAGGGCGAGGCCTTTGAAGACGCATTTCAGCGATGGCGGCAGCGTCGCCTGCTCAAGCGATCGGTGGGCAATCTGCTCAATCGATGGCTCGGAGCGCGATAGCACCTGCAATAAAAACAATGACTCCACCACTACCCAGCAATCCACCTAAACGGCGCTGCGTTGCAGTCTGCCAAGATCGTTCCTGTCAGCGCAGCGGCTCTGCCGAAGTGTTGGCCGCATTTCAGGCAGCCCAAGTGCCCGGTGTATTTGTCGCCCCTAGTAGCTGCATGGGGCAGTGTACGTCTGGGCCAACCGTGCAAGTCACCCCCGATGGCATCTGGTATTGCCGCGTTACCCCAACAGACGTGCCCACCATTGTGGAACAGCACCTGAAGGGCGA
>DATNOW010000682.1:0-4394 GCA_036703515.1 Chroococcidiopsis sp. | reverse complement strand
TCGGCGTTCTAGCGCGATCCCCACGCAAGTTGATTTTTCTACCTTGGCTAATCGCAGGCAGTTAGAGCGCTCTTATCTAGCCCCATTTCCCGATCTCAATTCCTAGAAATCTCTGCAAAACGAATAAGTCTGCTTAGCATTTGCCCTGTAGTTAATGAGGTAATTGGCGATCGCTAGATCTTAACCATGCCCGTCTTTTTACCTATTGGTGCAGTAAGTGCAGTCCGTGTTTTCCGCCTTGCAGTGAGGGAAGAATTGGGTGAGGCTAATCAAGCGTCGAGTTATTTCCTGTTGAAGTGTGAGTAGCCGTATTTCCTGCCGTATTTCTTGCTGTATTTCCTGTTAAAGCGTGAGTAGCTGTAGTGTTCTCAGTTGCGTCCTCAGCCGTGTTCTCAATGGTGAGTAACCGTATTTCCTTCCAAGGTGAGAGCCGTATTTCCTTCCAGGGTGAGAGCCGTATTTGCCAAAGATCAGAATCCTCTGAATCCCCAGATGATTCTGACGCTGAAGACCTGTGACAACTTCCTATGCCGCTTCCGTGGATGATCCTGTAGCGCTGCCTGCAGTAAACACCTGCCCAATGACTTCTTCAATGGGCGGGTCGGTCACTTTAAGATCGACAACCTCAAAGTCGGCCAGCAGTCGGGCGATAGTTTGGGTGAGGATGTCTTGAGCAACCAAGAAATTCACCAAACAGCCTTGGAGCGATCGCACCGTGCCGTAGGGCTGTAGTTCTGCTAGCGATCGCTCCTTTGCTAGCTCAACCGTAACTTCCCGGCAGGGTGCAAATCGATCGAGCAGTGTATCCAAACTGCCGTCATAAATTAACTGACCGTGGTGAATCATCAGCACCCGCTCGCAAAGGGCCGTGATATCGGCCATATAGTGGCTCGTCAGCAGCACCGTCGCCTGATAGCGCTGGTTATATTCCTTGAGAAATTCGCGGACGCTGACTTGGGCATTGACATCGAGCCCGAGGGTCGGTTCGTCTAAAAACAAGACAGTGGGGCGATGAATCAGGGCCGCCAACAGTTCTGCCTTCATCCGTTCACCGAGCGATAGCTTGCGGACAGGCTGGTTGAGCTTATCCTGTAAAGCCAGCATTTCGACTAATTCGCCGACCCGATGACGAAATTCGCGATCGGAGATGCCATAGACCGCCGCATTAATTTTGAGCGAATCTAGCGCTGGCAAATCCCAGATCAACTGCTGCTTTTGCCCCATGACCAGGGTGATCTTTTGCAGAAACCCTGTGTCGCGGCGGAAGGGCGTATACCCTGCCACGGTGACTTCACCACTAGACGGATGAATCAGCCCGGTCAGCATTTTGAGCGTGGTTGTTTTTCCGGCTCCGTTGGGGCCCAAAAAGCCCACCACTTCCCCTGGTTCAATGTGAAATGACACATCGGCTACGGCCGAAATAGAGCGATAGGTGCGATGGAAAAAGTGGGACAGCGTGCCCTTGAGTCCGGGCTCTTTCACCGCTACCGGATACACTTTAGTCAAATTTTTGACAGTAATCATTGACATAGTTTCAGCACCATAGTCTCAGCGGCATAGTCTCAGCCTTGGGGATCACAAAAAGATCACGAGGGGATCATGAGGAGAAAATTGGAGAGCATTTGAGGAGCACTCGGGAAGTATTGAGAAGCATTCAGGGGCATTTGGACAGTGCTCTCAGAGGGACGCAGCTACAGCTTAGTCACAGCTTAGTCACAAACCGAAACCATCGCTGAATACCTTTGTTAGCTGTTTTTGACACCACTGCGACGTGGTTTAGGGCATAGGCTGGCGGTGCAATTGGCGGAGCCACCGGCAAGGAAACTTGTGAAGCTCCCGGCGCAGAGGCTGGCGCAGATCTTGGGGCAGCAGACGAACTCGATGTGCTGTTGGCCACAAACGACATTTCGATCTGCTTTTTGGCCGGTGGGTTAGCTGCCGAGTGACCGGACGGGTTGACCGGGACAGGGTCATCGGGAACGGCCTTAAACAACTTGCTGCAAACTAAGTCAGCAAATTCATTATCAAAGTGATGTTGCGGCTGGCCATTGAGGTACCAGTTGAGCAAAATTGTGTCCACCGACGCAATTTTATAGCGCCCCTGAAAAATAGCCTCAACCACCGCTGCAATCACCCACTTGGGAGAATAGTTGTCCAGCCATTCTTTAACGATGCTGTCGATTTCATCCGCTGCGACATCAAAGCTGTAGTAGCTGAGCAGAGCGGAAACAGACGCCATTGGATTTCTGGGCATAGCGATCGCCTCAATACCTCAATAACAGCTTCACCAATTCACTAATCCCCAACTCCCCCTCCTCAATCATCCATCAGCAAGGCATAACACTCCGGTGGAGACTTGGTGCCCGTCAGGGTAAAAATCGTGTAATTTCCGGCGTCATAATTGTCGTCATAGTAGTAAAGCACAACAGCCGCGATTTCTGGACGATTGTGGCTGATGGCAGCCAAGCATTCCGGATCAGACAACACATTCCGCTCTACGTAGGCGATTTCAGGACCGGTTGGCTTGTCTGTATAAACCACGGCACCCGGGCCATAGTATTTGTATCCTTTCCAAGACAGCGCCATAATCTGATCGCAAAATTGGGTCAAAGAACCTAGCGATCGCTGGGCTGCAATATCCCAAACGGGAGTAGATGAAACCGTTCTCGATTCGCTAGAGTCAACGCCACGTTCCACCCCTTCTGGCACCCATTCCAATAAATCGCCCGGTTGACAGCGCAACACCGCACAGATGCCATTCAGCCGTTCAGGCGTCAGGCGCGGCATCGCGTCAACTTTCCGAAGCCGGTAAACCGAGTTTTCGGTGATGTTGAGGGCTTCCGCCAAATCCTTATTGCGAACACGTTTCCGCGCCATCACCTCGTTGAGCTTCCACCGGATCACATCGCTTCACTACTAAACCGTACGATTCAAGTTTACTATTCATAGCCTAAAGTCGATAATCTACCTGAGACGTAGATTTTTAGGCGTATTGATATTGACATTAATCTACGTCTCAAGTAGATTAATGTACTCAAGGAACAAAATCATTCACGCTCTACGCTGCTTCCCGGATTTAACACTACAGAGGCAGTACACAGAAGCAGTTTCCCCATTCAACCAACGGAGTCGTTTCTATGGCTTTTCAGTCTTCGGCTGCTCAACCATTCATGCACTTAGGTTTTTCGTTGTGGTTGAGTCGCCGGTCTTCGGGCATCTTGCCAAGAATGCAGTTTAGAGTAGCCCCTGCCTTTGCACTTGCCTTTGCACTTGCTTTGGCGTCCGTCTTCGCGCCCCTAGATGATCAAGACGAGCGTGGTTCAGGGCGATTGGCCTTGACCTGCCCTTGTTAGGGTCACAGATTTAATCACCCGAAATTCTGGGGTGAGGGTACACAGTGGTGCGCCCCTGCGGAGAATCGGATTGATGGAAATTATTTAATTCGCGATTCTGAGTTGCTGATCGAGAGTCGCTAGTCGAGCGTCCCTGATCAAACGTCACTCAAACGTCACGCATCAGCATTCACGCATCAGCATTGAGGCTGCACGAATCAGCATTGAGGCTGCACGAATCAGAACACCACCCTAATTCATGCAGCGACTCAATCAGCCCTGTTTTCTGAGCCGTCTTGTTCCCCACCGGGCAACTCTGCCTTGTCATTGCGCGTTAACCTTGGTTTCAACGGAGGGTGCAAAGTGAACGCTATTTTCACACATATCAAAGATCTGGTTGGGTTCAGCGATCCGTTGGATGACCAGTATGCAAACAATGACTATGACGATTACGACGATTTAAGCTCCTTGGAGTATCAGTCCTCTCGTCGCGGCGATCCGCTTCCAGGTTCAGATAGTCGTTACAGTCAGGCATTTTCTAGCGATCGCCTACCGGATTACAGCGACCCTGCCCGCGATCGCGCCACGATTATCAGCATGGCTCGGGCCAGCCACAATCCGTCTGAGGTAATGGTGATTGAGCCTCAGACCTTTGAAGAAATTCCCCAGGCCATTCAGGCCTTACGTGAGCACAAAACCGTCTTGCTCAACCTGACCCGGATGGAGCTTGACCATGCTCAGCGCGCCGTTGACTTTATCTCCGGTGGCACCTATGCCATCGATGGCCACCAAGAGCGGATTGGAGAACGGATTTTTCTGTTCACGCCTACCACTGTGCACATTAACTCTCCCAAGACGGCAGCCGCATCCGAGTCCCAAACTGTGCCTCCCGCCGCGATCGCCTGGGACTAAGCCGTGCGATCGCCCCCAGGAAACAGGAGAGTGATTAAAATCAAGCTCTTCTTACAACCAGACTCTTGTTGTTTGAAAGTGGGGCAAGGGCAAAATTTCAAACAATAGCTTGGCCTTTTTGTTAAATTCGCAGTCGTGATCCAGATCAGG
>DATNOW010000681.1:0-3156 GCA_036703515.1 Chroococcidiopsis sp. | reverse complement strand
GGCCTGGCGCGATCGCCCTCGGATTCAACCGGCCCGCTGTGTTGTGTGCCAGCAGCGAATGCAACATATCAACGGGCGATCGCTCGACGACTACTTAACCGACGGTGAAAAGGCCGCCCAGCGGCTCGGCAGCGTCCACTTTGACGGCTGGCTGTGCCCGACCTGTTCACCGGAGTTGCTAAAAAAACAGCCCCACCAAAAAATCCGTCAGCGCAACCGTCGGGGCATTAACCTGCAAGCCCTCGTGCTCGACTGGCAGCGCTTTTTTGATTGCCCCACCTGCCATGAGCTGACCATGATTAAAACCGACTCGCGGCAACTAACAGCGGCCACCGCTAAAAAAGAGGGGCAGTATCTCACGGTTTATCACTGCGAGTGCTGCCAGCGCACCGTCGAAAAACGCGAACCCATCCCCAAAGTGGATAAAGCCAGCAGCAGTCGCTCCTACAGCAGCAGCAACAGCAGCACGGCAACCACCAACAGCTATGACTCCGGCAGCAGCTATGACTCCAGCAGCAGTTCTAGCAGTAGTGACTTTGGCGGCGGCGGCAGCGATGGCGGCGGCGGTGGGGCGAGCTGGTAGCGATCGCCATTGCTTGTCAGCAATTTTTTCACAAAAATATTGCGTGAAAGATAGGCTAAACCTATCTTTCACGCAATCGCTTGAGATTCCTAAGAAATCCTTGGAACCCGCCTATTAGGCGTAGGTTGGGTAGAACGGAGTGAAACCCAACAGAATCAAGGGTTTTGTTGGGTTACGCTGTCGCTAACCCAACCTACAAATTTAGATTTGACAAAGCACTGGGGTTAAACGCTGACGGCTTCGGCGGTTTGGGCCAGGTGCAGCACGGCCCCTAATCCGGCACCCATTTCTTCGGGGGTGATTTTGCCGTCGTGGTTCATATCCATGGCGTCAAAGACCGCATCGCTGCCGAGCCATTCTTCCCGTGAAATAAAGCCGTCGCCATCGAGGTCATAGACATGGAAGATATCTTCGGCGGCGTGGCTGACGGTGGCTTCGCTGGCCAGGCGGCTGAGGCGTGTGGCCAACAGTTGCTCCAGGGTGATCAGCGCCTTGGTAAAGCCGTTGATGCCTTCGTCTAATTTTTCGGACGACATCCGATCGGCCGCGTGGATTTTATCGAAGGTGGCTTTGTCCATCGCCATTTTCTCGATTTCCAGACCGGGTGCTTTGCTGGGATCAAGCTTGCGGGGCAGTTCGGCGGTGGTCGATTGCAGTTCTGTTAACAGGGCGGGCGAAATGGTCAGCAGGTCGCAGCCAGCCAGTTCCACAATTTCACCCAGGTTGCGGAAGCTGGCTCCCATCACCTCGGTTTTGTAGCCAAACTTTTTGTAATAGTTGTAGATCTTGGTGACCGACAAAACGCCCGGATCTTCTTCGGGGGGATAGCTGTCGCGCCCGGTTTCTTTTTTGTACCAGTCGAGGATGCGACCGACAAACGGAGAAATCAAAGTCACCCCAGCTTCAGCGCAGGCGATCGCCTGGTGGATGCCAAACAGCAGGGTCAGGTTGCAGTGAATGCCTTCTTTTTCTAGGATTTCGGCGGCTTTGATCCCTTCCCAGGTAGCGGCAATTTTGATCAAGACGCGATCGCGCGTCACCCCGGCCGCTTCATACTGACCCATCAGATAGCGCGCTTTGGCCACCGTTGCGTCGGTGTCATAGGATAGCCGGGCATCGACCTCGGTGGAGACGCGCCCCGGAATAATCTGGAGAATTTTTAAGCCAAAGGCGACGGCCAAACGGTCAAACGCTAACGACACAATCTGTTCAGAAGTTGCACCAGCCCCCGCATCGTGCTGGGCTTGCAGCAGCGTCTGGTCGACAATTTCTTGATAGGTCGACATTTGGGCTGCCGCAGTGATCAGCGAAGGATTGGTAGTTGCATCTCGCGGTGTAAATTTTTCGATTGCTTGGATATCTCCCGTATCCGCTACCACAACGGTTATATCCCGCAGTTGTTCTAGCAAGTTTTTCGACATTCTAGGGCTCCTGTCATCACGGTGCTCAACGCCAGTCGCCTCTAGCTTATCGCTGGAAGCTAAAAGACGACAGGAACTATGGGATTGTCTTCACGTTTTGGGAGCGGTTGCCCTAGGATTAAACAGGCAGGCCAGACTCAGGGTAATGCTGAGCCAGCATGGCCAAACTGGGTGGTTGATCTGAACCGGAGGGCGAAATACCGTGGAATTAGTCGCAGTGGTCATCCTGGCATCGCTGGGGTTTATGGTAATCCGGGTGGTGAGTGGCGATGGCGATCAGCCTAAAAAGCGGGATGAACGTCGTCAGCCCGAACGCCGCTCGCCGGTTGAGAAGTTGGGCAGCAGCATTGCCGTGGCGATCGCCCGCAACCTAGAGCAGCTCAGCACCAGTGGTACAACCAAAGAGGCGGTGATGCACCTAGAGCAAACCAATAGCACCGACGAAGAGCAGTTGGGCTACAAAATTGCGCGGGCGATCTACGAGCATTCTGGGGTGGCCGAGCGGGCCGATATGGCGTCGGTTGCGCCCGATCCCTTGGCTAAAGATATTGGCCGGGCGATCGCCGACTACCTAACGACGCTCAAATCGTAGCGCTCAAATCTTAGGTTAGTCTGTGGCCGGGCTTGGGTTGGCTGGATTTGGGTCGGCGGCGATGGGCGCGGGCACGACGATATAGCCCGTGGTTTGATCGCCCAAGACCCAGTTGCGATCGCTTCCCCAATACCACCAGTAGGCAGCAACGTAGGCGCAAAGCAGACTATCGAGCTGATCTTCGACGGCTTTGAGGTCGGCTCCTTTAGTGGGAATGTCGGGCAGGGTGCGATCGCCCCAAACGAGGGCGGGCTGTAGCGCGGGCAGCACCGTTAGCAGATAGTGCCGCAGTTTGGCTAACTCGGGGCGACGTTCGCCCAAGGTGCCTTTTTTGTATTTGAGAATTTGCTCAAGCTGGAATAGGTGAATGCAGGCGGGATGGGGAAACACCTCGATTTGGTAGCGTCCCACCTGCTGCGGCACGATCGTCGGGGCATGGGCAAACCCGCGTGCCTCTAGGCTGCGCCCGAGCGCTAGGGTGCGCTCAGCAAAGGGGCTGCCCAGGTTGGCCGGATAACACCCGGCATGATAACGCCCAAAGTATTTGTGGGTGAGGCGAT
>DATNOW010000680.1:0-3036 GCA_036703515.1 Chroococcidiopsis sp. | reverse complement strand
TCGGGCTATTTTGACGACGAGCTACTGACTAGCTTTACCGAATCGACCGGCTATAAGGTCGTTGCCGACATCTACGACTCGAACGAGACCATGCTGGCCAAGCTCCAGGCGGGCGGTGGCGGTGCCTATAGCATCATCTACCCGTCTGACTATATGGTGCAGCAGATGATCGAACTAGACCTGCTAGAGCCGCTCGATAAAGCCAGCATTAAGGGTCTAGGCGATCTGCTGCCCAATTTCCAAAGCCCGGTCTATGATGCCGACAATGCCCATAGCGTGCCCGCGAGCTGGGGGACGACGGGGCTGGCCTACAACCCGGCGACGCTGAATGGGGTCGAACCTACCGACTGGAACTATCTATGGGACAACAAGGCTAAGCTGTCGCGTCGGGTGACGCTGATTAATGATCCCCGTGAGGTGCTGGGGGCGGTATTGCGATCGCTCGGCTATTCCTACAATTCCACCGACGCTAAGCAAATCGAGGAAGCTTATAAGCGCCTGGTCGAAATTAAGCCTGTGATCACCAATTTCACCACCGACGGCTGGCGCGACCTGCTGATTACGGGCGACGTGTTTATTTCCATGGGCTATTCGGTCGATGCCATTGATGTGATTGCCGAAGACAGCAAAATCAAGTATTTGATCCCCGCCAGCGGTTCCTCAATTTGGACAGATACGATGGCGATCCCCAAATCGGCCCCCAACCGTGATGCGGCCTATGCCTGGATTAACTTCATGCTAGAGCCGGCCAACGCGACCAAAATTGTTGAACGGCTGAAGTTTGCCACGCCGATTAAACCGGCGATCGACCTGCTGCCGCCCGACTTAAAGGCCAATACCAACCTGTTCCCGCCTGCGGAGATTTTGGCCAAATGCGAAGGCATCGCCCCGGTAGACAGCAAAATTGCCGAGCTGTATGACCGCTATTGGACAGAGCTGACCAGCGCTTAAGCGCAAAAGGCATTTGGGGCAGATCGGTGCAAAAAACATCACCATGAGCGATCGCAACGGGGCGTAATCAAGTACGCTGTTACTGATTCATTGGTGAAATCCATTGGTGATGTGCCTGGCTTGAGAGGATATCCGATCGCGTCTCTGCTGCGGCCCTGCTACAATTGCCCCATTCATTTTTCTATCCCCCCTATGGCTGTCTCTACGCCTGACTCGTCAGAACAGATTCGCTTAGGCATCGTGCCCAAACTGAAGCGGTTGATTGGGCCGGTGGCGTTGCTCTTGCCGCCGGGGCTGTGGCTGGTGCTGCTGCTGGTTGTGCCAACGCTGCTGATCTTTGAACTGAGCCTGCATCCGGGGCTGCGGCCAGGGCAGCCGATTGGCCCCTATGGCATCGGCAACTATTCGCAAATCTTTGACCCGCTCTATCTGCGCGTGATTGGGCGATCGCTGTTTTTTGCGATCGCTAGTACGGTGATTTGTGTGGCCCTGGGTTTTCCGGTCGCTTACTGGATTGCGGTGATGGCTCCCAAGCGGCTGCAAAACCTGCTGGTGGTGAGCTTTGTCTTGCCTCTGTGGACGTCATCGCTGCTGCGCTCCTACGCCTGGATCACGATTTTGCGCCCCACCGGAGTACTCAACTCGTTCTTGGCACTGCTGGGACTGCCGACACTAGATATCCTCAACACCGAGACCGCGGTGCTAATTGGCTTGAGCTACAACTATCTGCCCTACATGGTGCTGATTTTGTATGCGTCGCTGGAAAAACTCGACAAGCGCCTGCTGGAAGCAGCGGCCGACCTGGGCGCAAACCCCCAACAGTCGTTTTGGAAGATCACGGTGCCTCAAACCCTGCCGGGGATCGCAGCAGGGTCGCTGCTGGTGTTTATTACCAGTCTGGGCGACTTTGTGGTGCCTGACCTGCTGGGTGGGGCGTCTAGCATGACCATGTCTCGCCTGATCTACAACCAGTTTCTGGGCGCAACCCGCAACTGGGGCTTTGGCTCTAGCCTGAGTATGCTGCTGATTTTGGCGGTTAGCATTTCGATCGCGCTGCTGATCAAGTATGGCGATCAAGACCCCGAAAGCTTCTAAGCCTGTCTAATGAAGGGCTTGCGTGAAAATAAAGTACCGGCGGTGCGTTATGGCTAGCGCCTAACACACCCTACGAATGGAATATTCGAATACCTCTGAATCCCTCACCGTTGCAGCATGGACACTCTTCCCAAGGCAAAATTCAAGATTCGGCTTTCCTGGCAGATGGGGCTGACGCTGCTGATGTTTGGCTATATGTATCTGCCGATTTTGGTATTGGCGGTCTTTAGCGTCAACTCATCGCCGTTTAGCGCCCGCTGGGAAGGCTTTACCCTCCAGTGGTACGAGAAATTTTTTAGCGACGGGCGGATTCTGTCGGCGCTGCAAGATAGCCTCTCGGTGGCGTTTCTGTCGGTGCTGGTGGCGTCGGTGCTGGGCACTCTGATGGCGGTGGGCCTAGCCAAATACCAGTTTTGGGGGAAGGGACTTTATCAAGGTGTGGCCTATCTGCCGCTGATCATCCCTGATATTGCGATCGCCGTTGCCACGCTGGTATTTCTGGCATCGGTAGCGATACCGCTGAGCCTAGCCACGGTGATTGCCGCCCACGTCGTCTTTTGTCTGGCCTATATCGCCCTGGTGGTTTCAACCCGCCTGGCCGGGATGAACCCCCACTTGGAAGAAGCGGCCCTCGACCTGGGCGCAACGCCGATTCAGGCCTTTATTAAGGTGCTGCTGCCCGAGTTGATGCCGGGGATCGTTTCGGGCTGTCTGCTGGCCTTTGTCTTGAGCATGGACGACTTTTTGATCTCTAGCTTTACCGCTGGCGGCGGCATCAACACCCTGCCGATGGAAATCTACAGCCGGGTGCGGACGGGGGTTAAGCCCGATGTCAACGCCCTTAGCGTGGTGCTGATTTTAGGCTCAGGGGCGCTGGCCTTTGCCGCCGAATATATCCGCTTCCAGGGCGATCAAAAGCGGCTCAGCTAGGCTGCTGAGCCGCCAAACCCTAGCGATCGCCTCTCACCCCCGATCGGCAGCGCACGCTAG
>DATNOW010000679.1:0-7128 GCA_036703515.1 Chroococcidiopsis sp. | reverse complement strand
ATCGGCGATCGCCAATTTAAATACCCAAGAACAACTCCAAGCGGCAGACACCGGCATCGTCACCCAAGAAGCGATCACGCAGTTTGGGCAAGGGAATGCTAAGGCGGGCAGCCGCGCCGTTGAAGAATTGCTGAATCGGGGGGCATTGCAAGAAGCCAAGGTAGCCCTAGATGCAGTACCCCACAACCAGATAGACGACCCCCAAATCAACTTTTTGCGCGGTCGACTGGTCTGGGAATTCGTTAAGCGCAGCAACCCCGACTATCAAGTGTCAGATGCGCGACGCTTTTGGAATACAGCGGCTAAGGACGAGCCCAAGTCTGTTCGCTACCTGACTGCGCTGGGGTTTGCCCTCTATGCCGAAGGAAAACTAGAGGAATCGCTGGTGACGTTGTGTAAGGCGGTGGCGATCGCCCCCTCAGACAACGCTGACCAAGATTTAAACCGGTCGGTGGGCGGGGTGCAGTGCCCCCTGTCTAACACTCCGCCCGCCGACCCCGACATCCTCAATGCCTATGCGGGCATTGCCCTCGTCCTGGTCCAAACGGAGGTGGATGAAAATAGCTCGCCGGACACTACAGGCAAAGCGCAAATCGAGGCGATCGCCATCAAAAAGGCCGTCCTGAGCGCCAACCCGACGCACTATGAACCCCAGTCCCTTGCCCAAGACTGGCTGTGGACAGAACAAATGCTAGAGGAATGGCGATCGCTGATTGCGGCTGATGTCCTGTAAACCACCTGAAGACACCCGAAGACACCTGTAGAGAGTGTCATATAGACCCTTGGTTTACAAATCACTCTTATAGGAACATAAAAAGAGCCCAATGAATCTAAATACTTAGTTCTCTGTATTACAACGCGAACATTACAACGTGAACATCCTTACAGGATTACAGAGTAACCAGAACCATTCCCCACTTCATGATTATCTTTAAGGATTGACAGCTATGGCCAGCCCCCGTTTTCGCACTATAGCCTTAGCGGCGGTTTTAGCAGCACCCCTCGCCGCCCTCGCCGCCCAAACTGCCTTGGCCAGCAAAGACAACTTTGTGGTAAATAACGACACTCGCGCCAACATGGTTGAGCTGTATTTGTCGCCCTCAAACCGCAACTCTTGGGATTCCAACGTTTTGTCGGGCGTGTTGCGCAGCGGGCAAAGCACGCGGGTTTCGTTTAGCGATCCGTCGCCGCAGGTTTGCCTTTACGACATCATGGCGGTCTTTGCCGATGGGAGACAAGTGCAAGACTATCAAATCAACGTTTGCGCCAACGCCGACTACACGTTTTATAACTAGATCTGTCGCGAGTGCAGACCGGCGTAGTCTTTAGTCCCTGAGCAAGAAACTAGTCGCTAGCTTCGACTTCGCTCAGCTAGCTTGCACCCTGAGTAAAGCCGAAGTGTAGCTTGCACCCTGAGCGAAGTCGAAGGGTAGAATTTTTCCTTGGAATCGCTTTAAGCTAGCGTCCTAGGCGCAGCCGAAACAGCAAAAACTGCGTCATCTGCAAATCGCTAAAATTGTCATCGCTGACCAGCACTAAGCTTTGGCTGCCATCGGGGAGGCGCGGGCCGATCGCCATGCCTTCAAGATTATCCAGCCAAATGCCTAGCTGCCCCAGATCGAGCACAAGCTGCTTGCGAATCGGCTGAATGCCCGCGGTATCGCCCGCTAGACTGGGAATGCCAGAAATATCCGTTGCGCTGCCGGTTTCGAGCTGAAAGATCCGCGCACCGGCACCGGCCGCTATTCCAAACGAGCGCTCTAGGGCGAGGAAGTGCCCCGCTTGATCGAGAGTAACCATATCGACTAAGCCGTTTTCGGTCGCGCCGGAGGGCGGTGGTTCTACCCAGTAGAGGTGCTCGGCTAGCAGGGTCGGCTGGTCTTCGCCAATCAGGTAGTGCAAAAAACGGGCTGGCGCAGGTGCGTCGGCTGCGGATGCATTGCCTGATGGATCTCCCTCTGTATCGACCTCGGACGCATTGGTTGCGGGAGCCGGCGGCCGGTCTTGCTGTAGCGACGACTCTGTCGCGGTGAACAGTCGAAACGGCTCGATGGAGTTGGCCGCTACCCCGGCCGGGTTGAGCGTCAGCGCTTCAAAGCCGCGATTGTTTTGTACACCTTGCGGTTGACCGTCTACGACACGTGGCGTAAACCGTTCGGGGATGGGCAGTTGTCCTTGCCAGCGCCCGCTGGCCAAGTCAAATTCAGCGACGCCAGGGGCAATTCCACGCTCTGCGTCACCTTCGGTCGAGACAAACACCGATTGCCGGGGCGACAGGGCTAGGCCTTCGGGGTCGATGCGCCCTTCGGGATAGGGGTTGCCGTCTTCAGCTAGTAAGGGGGTGACCGACTCAACCTCGACGCCTTCTAGGGTAACGGTCTCCGCATTGGCGATCGCCAGCTTGAGGGTATAAAACCGAGACGGGGCATGAACGCTGCGGTCATCAGACAGGGCATAAAGGCGATCGCGTTCTGGAGAATAGGCGATCGCCGACAGCCCCCGCACAGGCATCCCTTCTACGGCCGTGTCTGCGGGCACCACAACGCTGCCCAAAAAATCGAGTGAGACATCCAAAAACAGTCGCTCCTCGGCGCTGACCTGAGGCAAAGCGCAGCCGCTCAGCAGCCACAGCACCGTCAGCAGCACCATGGGCCGCACGATAGGCTGCACGATAGACCGCACCACAGCCCAAAGCTTGAGTCGCCATTGACGAAGGTGGAATAGCGCAGACATGAAAATTGCCATCACAGCAGGACTAAAACTAAGGGCATTGCCAAGGTATCGCCAGGTATCTATTGCTAAATATTCCAGGTATCTCCCCATAGCACAATGACTTGGAACAGTGTTCCAAGTCACGCGAAGGCCCTTCTATCGACGCCTCTATTCGTAAGATCCAGAATCCGGTGTAGGGGCGCACCGCTGTGCGCCCTTCATACCCTAGGATCCATTGCAACCTTAGATTGCGATCTTAGATTGCGATCTTAGATTGCGATCGCAATCTTAGAAGAAGGCTGGCTGATGGCGGATCAGACTGAGGAATTCTTCCCGCGTCCGCGAATCTTCTTGGAAAGCACCCACCATCGCGCTGGTTACAGTCCACGAGCCGGGCTTTTGCACACCGCGCATCACCATGCACATGTGCGATGCTTCCATCACCACCGCGACACCGCGAGGTTCCAGAATCGTTTGCACCGCTTCTGCAATCTGACGGGTCAGACGCTCTTGCACCTGCAAACGACGAGAATACATTTCGACAATGCGGGCCAGCTTGCTCAAACCCACCACCTTTTGGTTGGGAATATAAGCCACGTGAGCTTTGCCCATAAACGGCAGCATATGGTGTTCACACAAGCTGAAAACGTTGATGTCGCGCACCAACACCATTTCGTTGTGCCCTTCATCAAAAATGGCACCGTTGACCAGTTCTTCTAGCGATTGCTGGTAGCCACTGGTGAGAAACTGCATCGCTTCAGCAACCCGCTTCGGCGTTTTCAAGAGCCCTTCGCGCTCAGGATCTTCACCGACCCCGATCAGCATGGAGCGGACGGCTTCCATCATGTCTTCCATGCTGACCTCAGTCCGCTCAGACTTCGGATCATGGCTCAGACCCCGATCGGGTCTCAGAGGTAGACTGCTCGTATCGATGGAACCAGCAGGGGCTGGGGCTTTAGACTGTGATGCGTTAATACCGTTAGAACCGTTGGGAGAAGCAATAGTCATAGGAAGTTGGACGAAACTCCAAAACGTAAATCAATGGGAAATACATGAACAAAGCGAGAAACAATTGGAATCGTGAATTCAAGAAAACCCAATCTCTAGGACTCGAAAGAGCGGACAAACCTCTTTTTCAAACCATCAGGCACTGTGGTTTTTGCTTAAATTCGTCATCCTCAAATCGCGCTATAGAGCAAAATCGAGCTATAGAGCACCCGCGCTAGGCGTGATTGTTAGCTCTTGAATCACAGCCTGCGGGGGCAACAGGGCTGTGTGCAGAATTGATTCAGCCACGGTCTCTGGAGTCAACATGCGGGAACGATCGAAATCTGCTTGCACAGAATCTGTGTCCCAAATCGGCGTGTTGACCGCCCCAGGGCAGATGGTGACCACACGGATGCCGTGCGGATGTTCCTCTGCGGCGAGGGTTTTGGAGAGCGAAATCAGCCCTGCTTTGCTAACGTTGTAAGCGCCCCAACCAGGGAACGCCTGATATCCAGCAATCGATGCAATGTTGATAATCATGCCCTGCCCGCGATCGCGCATTCCTGGTAAGATTGCCTGGATGCATAGCAATGCACTAGTCAGGTTGAGATTGATCACCTGCTGCCAATCGGCCAGTGGGGTATCGAGCAAATTGCCGGTATAGCCCATGCCAGCGTTGTTGACTAAAATATCGATTGTGCCAAGCTCTGAGGCGATCGCCTCAATGCCCGCTTTCACCCCTTCTAACTGAGCCAAGTCAAGCGGGTAAGCTTGGGCTTTGACTCCTTTCTGTCGTGCTGCTTGAGCCACAACATCCAGCTTTTCTTTGGAACGACCGACTAAGGCCAGATCCATCCCGGCAGCCGCGAAGGCGATCGCAGTCGCGCGGCCGATGCCACCACTTGCTCCGGTAATCAAGGCACGACGATTTTCACCAGAAGTCATGAGAAATTCCTAATCTCCGTCAACGTTAGCGGGCGTCTGGGCTATCCCGTATAGGTCACGCATGCTCTGGCCATAGAGTAACTTGAATGCTAGGTGCTGCCCTTGGAATCAGCCGCGTTGGCCCATCACAATGCGCTAACCTCTCATCGGTTAATCGTCGCGTCGGCGTGAAACAAATCTAAAGACTCCAAACTTTGTTCAACAACTCAATGATCTTAGACATCGGTTTAACAAAATGACCAATCATTCTGTGTGATCGAGACTCAGTGCCGAAAAACCCATTGCTGGCTCAGCCGACGTGCATTCTGGGAGTTGGCATCAACATTCTCGATACAGAGGTAGAGATCCATCGATGAAATGTAAAGAGTTGTTGCTTCCTTACGCATTATAGCACCGTGAATATGCACGGGGATCATGCTCTGTAAAGGACTCTTTCCTGTTTTTTGCGTTTTTCGCCCAAAATTAAGTTTTGAAACGCGCTCTCAGATTGGGGAAACGGGAGGGTGGGTGGGTGATGGGGACTAGTTAGTGGTCAGGGGCTGGGTTTGAGCGGTGAGCAATGAAAAACTGCGCTCCTGGGGTTGGGGCTGCACTGGAGTTGCGCTGGAGCGGTGCTGCAAACTATCTATGCTGGCACTTCTGTGAACATGCCGATCTTGCGGAATTTTTGATACCGCACTTCGCGCCGCTGCTGGGGGGTCATCTGGCTCAAGGTAGCGAGGTTTTCGACGATCGCTTGTTTGAGGGTGCTAGCGGCTTTGAGCGGATCGGCATGGGCTCCGCCGAGGGGCTCTGGCAAAATCTGGTCTAAAATGCCTAGGTTTTTTAGGTCTGTGGCGGTGATTTTGAGGGCTTCGGCGGCTTGGGGAGACTTGCCCGCATCTTTCCACAAAATCGCAGCGCAGGCTTCGGGGCTGGCTACGGTGTAAACCGAATGCTCAAACATCATCAGGCGATCGCCCACTCCAATGCCCAAGGCTCCACCTGATCCCCCTTCGCCAATCACCGTGCAGATAATCGGCACATTCAGCCGAAACATTTCGCGCAGGTTGTAGGCGATCGCTTCGCCTTGGCCAAGCCGCTCTGCTTCGGCGTTGGGGTTAGCTCCTGGCGTATCAATGAAGGTCAAAATCGGCATGCCAAAGCGATCGGCATGGTTCATCAAACGCATCGCCTTGCGGTACCCGCCGGGGGAGGCCATGCCAAAGTTGCGAACAATATTGTCTTTGGTATCGCGCCCTTTTTGGTGCCCTAGCATCACCACCGGTCGGCCATCGAGCCGTGCTACCCCACCCACAATCGCCGGATCATCGGTACCCGTGCAGCGATCGCCGTGCAGCTCGATCCAGTCGTCGCTGATCGACTGGATGTAGTCTAGAGCGCTGGGGCGACGAGAATGGCGGGCCACCTGTAGCCGCTGAGCAGGCGTCAGGCTGCTAAAAATCTCTTGCCGCAATTGAGCCGCACGCGACTCCAACTGGCGAATCTGTTCAGAGACATCGACTTCGTTCTCCTCCGCCAGCTCGCGGATTTGCCGAATTCTCAATTCCAGGTCAACCAGGGGTTTCTCAAAATCCAACAGGATGGATCTGCGTTCAGAAGTCGCCATGCGTGAAAGGGTTAGTGAACACACCAAAAGGACAGAGGCTCTAATCTCAGACCGCATTCTGGCGATCGCGGCGATGCTGCCCTAGGGCAGACTTCACCTTAAGTCACCGCAGAAGTATAACGGTCTAAATCAGAGTGTCTCATTTCCCAGTCTACTCTACCGCGTTCCCCCCCTGCGGTTTCTATCGCTATCGGGCTGGGCTACCGTTGCTAAGGCTACTGTTACAGCGACGGACTAGCGAACAAATTGCTGGGTTTAAGAAATCTCCCCCGTTCCCTCCGCTTCCTGAGAAGTTGGGGTAGGATCAATGAAACTTGTTTACAAATCGACATAATTCCCCTACCTGTAGTTATGACTGTTGTTTACCCCCGAAAATTTCAAAATGCGATGAGTGCGCGTGATGTGTTGCAGCAGGTGGTGCGCGATCGCGAAGTCCATTTGGTGACGCTCAACCGCTACCGCTACAGCGAACAGCGCAGTTGTAAAGACCTAACCACTCTGGTTGAACAGCTCAATGGCAAGCCGGCTGACTTAATCAAAGACCTTTCCCGACACATTTCGGATGAGGCTCGCCATGCCATGTGGCTAACCGACTTGCTCGTAGACTTGGATGCCTCTGTGGGCACTCCGCCCGGCACCTCTTACATTGAAGAGTTTGAGCGGCTGATCCCCAAAGAAGAGCCTAGCTCAACCGAAACCATCGATGATTTTGTGATTTCCTCGCTGGCGGCCATTAACGTCACCGAAAAGCGGGGCTGCGAATATTTTTCAGCCCACATCCATGCCCTTAAACTAGCGCCCCAGACCGAAGAAAACGTCAAAATCCGCACAGTGATTGAGCGCATCTTGCCAGAGGAAGCCGCCCACGTCCGCTG
>DATNOW010000678.1:0-4499 GCA_036703515.1 Chroococcidiopsis sp. | reverse complement strand
TAATCCAACCCCAGGGCGGAGCAATGACTTTTCCAACCCGCTCGATGGGATCTTGTCGGAGTCTAACTCGGTGGGCGATCGCCGCCACAACGAACGCAAATCGTGGAATGCGCTGCGTCGCTCTAAAGATGCCCGCCCGGTCGAAACCATCAACACAGCGCCAGACCCTGATCATGCTGCCCATCGGTCGGAGAACACCAAGGCCACGGGCGATCGCGCCGATATTGAGCTATTGCAGGCGATCGCCCACGAAGTGCGGACACCCCTCAGCACCATTCGCACCCTGACGCGACTCTTGCTCAAGCGCAAAGACTTAGGCCCCGATGTGGTCAAACGTCTCGAAATCATCGATCGCGAATGTACCGAGCAAATCGACCGCTTTAGCTTAATTTTCCGAGCGGTCGAACTCGAAACCGCCAACGGTAAACAGCCGCTGACGCCTCCCTCGGCCATTTCCTTGACCCAACTGTTTCAGCAAAACGTCCCCCGCTGGCAGCAGCAGGCCAGCCAGCGCAACCTCACCCTAGAGGTGACCGTTCCCGCCAAGCTGCCCCTGGTGCTAGCCGACTCGACCATGCTCGATCAAATGCTAACCGGGTTAATCGATCGGATCACCCACAGCCTTCCGCCCGGCAGCCACATCCAAGTGCGGGTCAAACTCGCCGGGCATCAGCTCAAGCTCCAGTTTCAGTCCCAGCCTTGGGGCGACGACAGCGAACTAGGCAATGGTCAAGCCCAAGCCAGCAGCACCCTTAAATCAATTGGGGAAATGCTGATTTTGCAGCCCGAAACCGGTAGCCTCAGCCTCAACCTATCGGTCACCAAAAATCTCTTCCAAGCCCTCGGCGGCAAGCTGATCGTCCGCCAACGCCCCAAACGCGGCGAAGAGCTGACCATCTTTTTGCCCCTCGAAACCCAAAAATCAGAGGAGTTGCCCTAGCGCCCCAGCAGCGCCACCATGCCGACCCCGCTAAAATACAGCGCCAGCACCGCCCCACCCAGTAAACACTGGGTAACGGGGTCTGTGGATGGCGTCAACACTGCACCCAGAACGGCTGCGCCCAGCAACGTATATTTCCAGCCCGACAGCATTTGCTTCGACGACACAATGCCCAGCAGCCCTAGCAGCACCTGAATAATCGGGATTTGGAACGCTAAACCGGTGCTGAACAACAGCAGCAAGACAAACTCAAAATAGCGATCGATCGACCACAGTTGCTCGACCACCCCTTCGCCATAGGTGATAAAGAAATTTAGCGCCGCCGGAATCAGGGCCACATAGGAAAACACCAGCCCGCCCGCAAACAAAAAGGTCGACCCTAAGACAATCGGCCCCAGCAGACGCCGCTCGCGGCGGGTAAGCCCCGGCAAGACAAACTGAATAATCTGGTACAAGATAAACGGGCTCGATATCACCAAGCCGCTGTAGCCCGCCACCTTCATCGAAACAAAGAAATATTCTCCGGGAGAAAGCTGGAGGAACTTAACGCCCTGCGCTGGCACTTCCAGCAGCTGGACGATTCGGTTGACCACGGTAAAACAGCCAACGATGCCGACGACGACCGCAATCAGCGAATAAAAGATGCGCTGGCGCAGTTCCTCTAGATGGTCAAACAGCGACATCTCCACGTCATCGGGGATATCGTCATCTGAGAGGTCACCTGGGGTGCCGCTACCCACCGCTACATTACCTACACTAGGAGCGGCGATCGCCCCTTTGCCGTTGGTCACATTCTCAGTGGATGCAGTCTCTAATTCAGAGGGAGCAGTCATGGGCTAAACAATCGGGCTAACGTTCGGGATCTTGGAATCGCAATCGTCGCAATGTGCGATCGTGTGATCGACAGTCGGCAACTTTGCGATCTTGTGATCTATTGTCACCTATTCTATCGGGGTCAATCGCGGACTACACCGTTTCTGATCAATAGAATCTGATCCAGGAGTTGATCCAGAATCGGATTAAGAACCTGATTGAGCCTACAGCGCACCCCGCATTGGAACCGTTTTTTTGAATACAAACTCGTGCCGCCAGTCGTCATTACCCCGTCGTCGGTCTCCACTCTCTCGCCCTGCGCCCCCAACTTTAGCCGTCCCATCCACGGGTCATCCACAGGTCATCCACAGGTCATCCACGGGCCACATCCTGAACATGAACCCCTTCGCGGTAAACTGTAGAATGCGATTCACGCTGTCGTTAACCCATTGACGAATACTGAGATACCTGTGCGAAAGATAGTAATTGCTGGCAACTGGAAAATGTATAAAACCCAGGCAGAGGCACTGGAGTTTTTGCAAGGGTTTTTAGGTCACTTACAAGACACGCCCGAAGACCGGGAAATAGTCCTCTGTGTTCCGTTTACGGCACTGAGCGCTCTTTCCAGAAACCTTCACGGCACGCGCATCCGCATTGGCGCTCAAAACGTCCATTGGGAGACAGAGGGCGCATACACAGGTGAAATTTCTGGGCCAATGCTGACGGAGTATGGGGTGCGCTATGTGGTGATTGGCCACAGCGAGCGGCGTCAATATTTTGGGGAAACCGACGAAACCGTCAATCTCCGCCTCAAAGCCGCTCAAAAGCACGGCTTGATTCCCATTTTGTGTGTCGGTGAAACGAAGCAGCAGCGCCAGTCTGGGGAAACCGAAGCGGTCATTATTGAACAGCTTAAGCAAGGTCTGGTTGATGTCGATCAGAGCCGCTTAGTGATCGCCTATGAACCGATTTGGGCGATCGGCACAGGTGACACCTGCGAAAGCCCCGAAGCCAATCGCGTCATCGGCGTGATTCGGGCACAGTTGACCAACCCCGACGTGTCGATTTTGTATGGCGGCTCGGTCAAACCCGGCAACATCGACGAAATCATGGCTCAGCCCGAAATTGACGGTGCCCTTGTGGGAGGTGCTAGCCTAGACACAGTAGGCTTCGCCCGCATCGCCAACTATCAATAAACGAATCTGTCAATAAACCTGTACGGGCGGGTTTAGCCAATTGAAATGTCTTGTCTGAAGGGGTATGGGCAAAACCTGCCCCTACCTAATTTTTGTCAGCTCCCCTCTGTGTGACCCGATCGCTCATGTCTCGTCGTCTTGCTAGCCAAATTGAAGCGATCTTGTATCTTAAGGCTCAACCCCTGCCCTTGGCCCGCATTGCCGAGTATGCCGGCAGCGATCGCCAAGCCGTGGAAGAGGCCTTAATCGAATTAATCAACGACTACGCCCATCGCGACAGTGCGCTGGAAGTTGTGGAAACCCCCGATGGCTACTGCTTACAGCTGCGCGAAACCTTCCAAGACTTTGTCCAGGCGCTAGTTCCGGTTGATCTGGGAGTAGGCGCACTGCGCACCCTAGCGGCGATCGCCCTCAAGGGGCCGATTACCCAAACCGACCTCGTCGAACTGCGGGGTTCCAACGCCTACCAGCACGTTCAAGAACTGGTCAGCCAAGGTTTTGTCCGCAAACGGCGACAGTCCGACGGGCGATCGTACTGGGTGCAGGTAACCAGCAAATTTAACCAATACTTTCAGCTCGACAAGCTGCCGCAACTGCCCGACGTTGATAGCTCAACAGACGACGAGCAGGCGGCCGGGTGATCCCCGCCATAGGGTTTCTCCGTAGTTACGGATTACAGTTCAGAATATAAATGTAACAATGGATCAAACTACGTAAGATTTAGGGTTCCTTATGGTGTTTGACCCTGACGATACGCCTTTATTTGGCGGTACCGCTGAAGAAGTGCAAGCCAATCAGCTCCTGAAATACCTGCAAAATCAGTCGCCCGAAGTGTTGGCCCGAGTCGCCCGCTCAGTCAGCCCTGAAATCAAACAAATTATTTCCCAAAACGTTCAGGGTCTAGTCGGCGTCTTGCCCTCTGAAAGTTTTAATGTGCAGATCTCAACCGATCGCGAAAACCTGGCAGGTCTGCTGGCATCGGCCATGATGACGGGATATTTTTTGAGACGGATGGAGCAGCGCATGGAGCTGGAAAGCACAATGGCCGGTTCGCTATCGCTCTACCGCGACCCCGATAGCAAAGAATCAGACGACTGACGTTCTATCATCATCGCCATAGCGTTTCGGTTTTCTAGCGTTGAAAATCACCGCTAAACCAGTCTGCGGCTAAAATCGCCATTACTAAACCAATCAGCCGCTAACCCATTAACGAGCGCTGCCTTACCTGGGAGCCTGAAATCAGGATTCCAGATAAGGCAGCGCTTTTGAATGGAGCCCATCGCTCAACTGGTTGATTCTGTCGCCCTCCCCGTCGCGGCGATCGCCCGATTTTTAGCCGATACCCCTTGGCTGCTCGGAATCTCAATCCAAAACTCCGTGCCCTGCCCCGGCTGCGAAATGCAGCGCAGGCTGCCGCCATGGCGCTCGACAATAATTTGATAACAAATCGATAGCCCCAGCCCTGTCCCTTTGCCCGCAGGCTTAGTGGTAAAAAACGGGTCAAACAGTCGGCGCTGATCGCCTTCGGCAATGCCGGGGCCATTGTCAAT
>DATNOW010000677.1:0-4684 GCA_036703515.1 Chroococcidiopsis sp. | reverse complement strand
AGCAGAGGCAGGAGTCGCCACCAAAACCAGGGGCACCATTGCCAATGAGGAGAACACTGAGTAAGCGACGGCTTTCTTCAAAATAGATTTCATACTGGGGTACCTCGTTGATAACGGAAGTGTGTCTTCCTGAATTAAATGTCGAGTGAGGTTCTACATAAGTTCCGCCAAAACTAATAGCTTGGACAGTAAAAATAGTGTCTACTGCAAAGAGCGATCGCCTATTTTTTGCCTATATTGCTTAAAGCTGAACAGGTTAACTTTTCTAGGAAAAAACAGGGTAGCGATTCGCTAAAGTCTTTAAATATAGGAACTTAGCGGACAATCAATCAAAGTATTAGTCTAGCCATAGAAAAAATTCTATTAAGTAGCGATTTATTATCTAAGCTCATTTTCAAAAAGAATCGTTTTGGATTCTAATGATATTTTGAGAATCGTGTTGTCGAACTATCCACTTTATTGAGTGTCCTAGCGACGGGTTAAAATTTGGTTTTCTCCTAACGAAAACTGGGGCCGTTTTAGACCCGTATTTCCCCTCTGCCCCATCCTAAATAGCAGTGCATTGAGGAATTTTGGCAGTGGGGGCGATCGCCCCCACCCCATGCCGCAGGGCTAATGTTTCCGGCCGATCAAGCTATCGGGCATCGTGCAGCGCCACGGACGGAACTTGCAGATCTGCAATTTGATCCATCGCTAAGTGCTTGACTGGGACTGGATCAAAACCCACCTGCCCGAAACCCTGTGGCAACGGCTAAAGCCTGCAATACCCTTTATTGCAGCGGCTGTATTAGTGGCGGTGATGATGACCGGGTTGTTTTTAGACGCTCAGACTCAACGAACTAGGGCTGAAGGGGCATTACAAGCAGCCAAAGAACAGACCGAGTTAGCACAGGCAAATGAAAAAGCTGCCGCAAGCAATGCACTGGAAGCAGTGCGGCAACGAGATCGGGCCGACCTTGATGATGTTGAAAAACAAGCTGAAATTGCCCAATGGAATGCGATTGAGGCACAGCGACAACGCGACATCGCTAAACAAGCTCTTGACGAGGCAAAAGAACAGGTTGAAATTGCTCAACGGAATGCAGAAGAGGCACAACGACAGCGAGATCAAGCCACCCGCGAACAGCTACGGGCAGAACAGCAAACGAAGATTGCCCAACAGCAAACCGAAGTCGCCACCCTGCGGGAAAAATGCGAGGGGCGATCGAGGCATGTGAGCGGTATGCGTGGGGTAGGGAGTGACGGCACTTCGGCTGCACTCAGGGGAAGGGTAAAGGGTAAAGGGGCGATCGCAAAGCAGTTCCCTTGGAGGGCGATCGCCATCGCCAGTAGATTTTTTTAGAATCAAATAGAATCTTGAAAAAGGTTTGAGAACTCACAAGGGGCGATCGCAATGACCCAGACAACCCTAAAACCAGCCCTCACCAGCGCCAAGTGGAGCCTTGACGAATACCACCGCTTGATTGACCAGGGCTTTTTAGACGACAAGCACGTGGAATTGCTCAATGGAGAGATTGTAGAAATGGCACCGGAAGGCATTCCCCATGCCAGCACGGGCGATCGCGCTGAACGATACCTCAGGAAATTACTAGGCGATCGCGCTTGGCTCAGAGTTGGCAAACCCATCACCTTACCCAACAATTCCGAGCCAGAACCTGACCTATGCATCTGCCAGGATATGGAGTACACCAAACATCATCCCTATCCCAGCAACATCTTCTGGCTGATTGAGTTTTCCGATTCCAGCTTAGCCAAAGACTTACAGGTCAAACCCACAATCTATGCGGCCGCTGGCATTCCCGAATATTGGGTGGTTAACCTCCAGGCGATGACGCTGATTGTATTGCGATCGCCCTCCACCGATGGCTACCAGTCAGAGCAAACCCTTACCCAAGGCACCATTAACCCACTAGCCTTTCCCGATGTGGTCGTTTCCATTGCAAATCTTCTGGAAGGGTAAAGGGTGAAGGGGCGATCGCGTTACCGCTCCAACTCACTGATCACCAATACTCGCAAATCGGGGATGCGTTTTAGTTGAGAGTCATTCGTTAAAAATGCCTCACAGCCTGCTTCCATTGCCGTGGCTATCTGCAATGCATCCGGCAATTTTAGTTGATATCGCGATCGCATTTCTGCGGCCAGCATCGCAACTCGCTCATCAAGCGACACAAATACAATTCCTTCGGTATTGGTTAGAAAATCGATAAATTCTCGCTCTAAATCAACCAGCCCAAGCCTCTTCGGTTTTACCAAACATTCCGCTAACGTAACCGGCGAAGCAATTCCGATAAACCGCCCTTCATCAAGCAAATGAAAAATAGGACACACAACCGGTACAAATTCTGCGCTTGCTTCAAGGTAGTAAACAACAGGTGCTGTGTCCAAAAAAACCTTGTTTACCCCCTGCAACGCATCCTCAACTTTCACACATTTCAGCTCCACCCGGTTTCGCGTTCTGACCACTCATCTCGTAACTCATTGACCCACTCTTGGGCATCTCTTCCCTCCAATAGATTTGGGGCAATTCCATAAAATTCACTGACTCGGCGCTTGGCTAGCGTTGAATTTTCTGGAAAATTCGGCTTTTTCAGCCCCTCTAAAACCTTTTGAACCAACTCCAACCGTTCCGCAGGCAACAGTTGTTCTACTTGTCTCAAAACTTCTTGCAACAATGGACTCATAGCCCAGCCTCCTGAGGGAATCTTGCATTGCTGTTTCTAGTGTGGCACGATGGCTGGCTCAAACGCCTAAAACCAGCTCCCAGCGCTTCAGGGTGCCCGTGTGCAGCGGGGCACAGTCAACCAGCTTGAGCCGCCAACTGCCCGCCGCTGGCACCCCCAAACATTGCCGCAGCAGGGGCGTTGTTTGCAGCGAATAGACTCCGCTGAGGCGCTTTAGCCGCCCGAGGGTGCGCCCTTGCAGCAAAATCGGCCGGTCGTTGGGGGGAATCAGGCGGATCTCCAGATCGCCCATAAATTCATGCTCGATCTCTAGACTGATTTGGATATCTTGGACGATCGCCGCATCCGTCAGGCGCATCTCGCTGATCTGACCGGCGGGGCTGTCGTCTGGAATCGTCAGCAGGGTCGCATTGGCCTGCCGAATCTGGCGAGTGATCCTGGTGCTGCCAGTGCCAGAGGGCGATCGCAATCGGCGCTGCGCTTCCTGCACCGCCTTCATCGCATTGACTCGCCCATAGCCAAACCACTGGGAATGCCCGCTGGCGTCATAGCGTCCCCACTGAAACCCAAGCTGCACATCGGGATCGGGGTCTACGATTTTGTCGGCTGTATCTTGCAGCAGTTGCTTGACCTCCCGAGCCGTCAGATCTGGGTTGACCGATAGCACGAGGGCCGCCACGCCTGCCACCACCGGGGTCGCGCTCGATGTGCCGCCAAACCCAGCGGTAAAATTACTTTGGTCATACCCGGCCGCCCCGAGGCGATCGCTCGTAAAAATGCTGATCCCCTCCAAGGGCACGCGCACCGCTGGGCCAGTGGCCACATAGCCCGTCTCCGGCAGCCAGATCCCCGGCACGCCATTATCGCTCGGGGCCGCCACCGATACATTAGCGCCCCAGTTGCTATAGGTCGATTTTTTGCTCAAGCTGGTGCAGGCCGACACCGCCATCACATCGGGGTGGACAGCAAAGCCATTCAGCCATGCCGTTGGGCCTTTGACCTGTTCGGGTTGCCAGCCCCGCTCGTTGATCGAGCCATTGGTGGGGCGATTGGCATTGCCCGCCGCAAATACCACCACGCAGCCCTTACCGTTGCGCCCCTCGGTAGCCACACGGGTCAACACCGCCCGCTGCCGCAGCGACAGCGGAAAGTAGACCGCGCCAGGGCCCCAACTGCACGACATCACCCAGGCTCCTTTGTCGAGCATCCAGGTAAACAGTTGCTCAATCGTGGCGTCGTCTAAATAGCCCGATGTTCGCACCGGCATAAAGCTACAGCCTGGTGCAACTCCAACAATGCCGACCGCATTTTCTTCGGCGATCGCTACCCCCGCGCAGGCTGTCCCGTGGTTATCGCTGAACGCATCAGGGGTCGGCAAAAAATCGCTGCCTTTAAAATCTTTGGGCGCAACCACCTTACCTTTACCCTGAAAGTCTGGATGCTGCAAGTCAAACCCATCATCGGCGATCGCCACCACCACCGAGCGCACTCCCCGCGTGATCTCCCAAGCTGCTTCCACAGAAATATGCGATCCCGGCGCTAACCCTGGGCCACCCTCATGGTTGAGATACCACTGTTTGGCATACTCCGGGTCGCTGGGGCGATAGTGCGACTGAGTTTCGATGGCAATATTGGGCTCTGCCGTCAGCACGTCCCCCCGCCGCATCAGTTGATTCGCCAGCTTGATCGGGTTGACGGCCGCGCGATCGGTCACGCGAAACACAAAGGTCTGCGGCACACCCAGCACTGGCTGCACCGCCTGTAGCCCCAAACGCGCCACCATCGCTGCAATCTCGGCCCGATCCACCGTATCCGCAAATTGAATCGTCAGCTCATCAGTCAGATAAACCCACGTATTCGGGCTCGATTGCAAGCGATAGACATGACTCGAAAACACCACATTCGCTAACGTTCGGGCCCGCTCCATAGCCAAATCTAGCTGGCTCGGCTCGACCCGATATTCCACCAGTTGCACCGACGGAATCCCCTGCTGTGAAGCCGCC
>DATNOW010000676.1:0-2047 GCA_036703515.1 Chroococcidiopsis sp. | reverse complement strand
CGGTGGCAATATCGCTATCAATCGGATGGGCATCGTTTTTGTCGGGATCAACGGCGATTCCCAAAAAGCCAAAGCCTTCGCAGGCCGCTGCGCGCACCAGGGCAGAATTTTCACCAATCCCGGCGGTAAACACTAGGGCATCGAGCCCCCCCAGGCTGGGTAGCATCGCCCCAATGCACGATCGCAGCCGGTGGATAAAGACATCGAGGGCTAGCTGGGCGCGGCTGTTGCCACTGGCGATCGCCTCTAGCAGCGTCCGCACATCTTCAGAGACGCCCGACAGACCTTTGATCCCCGACTGGCGGTTGAGCAACTGATCGAGCTGGTCGGCGGTGTAGCCCTCTTGGCGCAAGAGGTGAATCAAAATGCCGGGATCAACCGAGCCCGACCGCGTTCCCATCATCAGCCCTTCTAGCGGCGTAAACCCCATGGTGGTATCGACGCTGTGGCCGTTGCGAATAGCAGACAGCGAGCAGCCGTTGCCGAGGTGACAGACAATCAGCCGGAGTTCATCGAGCGATCGCCCCAGCAGTTGGGCCGCTCGTTCGGCGCAATACTGATGGCTGATGCCGTGGAATCCATAGCGCTGGATGCCTTGCTCAATCCACTCATAGGGGCCAGGATACACCTTGGCCGCCAGCGGCAGATGGGCATGAAACGCGGTATCAAACACGGCGACCTGAGGCACATCCCCCAGCAAGGCCTCACAGGCCTCGATGCCCTCTAGGTTGACCGGGTTGTGGATGGGCGCAAACTTGGCGAGACGGGCGATCGCCTCTTTGACGACGGGGGTAATCCGAGTGCTGGTCTGGTAGTCGCGCCCGCCGTGGACGACGCGATGACCCACGATATCGATCGCCGCTTGCGATGCGATCACCTGGGTTTCGCCACTCCATAGGGTTTCTAGCAGGTGTGCGGTCACCGTTTGCCGCGATGCGTCATGCAGTGCTTTGCTCCACCGCACCCCGCTGACAGTTTTGACGGTTAGTTCGGCCACGCCCTGCTGATGAGTCCAGTCGACTGTGCCCTGCCAGAGGGGTGGCGATGCGATAGGGGAGAGGCGATCGCCTGTGATGTCATACAGGCAGCTTTTGAGACTGCTCGACCCTGCATTTAACACCAAAATTTTCATGACAGATGTCCTGATTCCGAGCACATATTCATGCTGTGTTGGGTGAGAAATATTTAACTAAAACAAAAAAATTAGCTAATCTCAAAAATATGACGAGGCAACTTTGATTGGCGAATGATAGATTGCAGCGTTCTTATATTTCGGAGTGAAGACGGGTTTCAACTTCTGAGGGATCAGCAACTTCAAAGAAAAGTTGCAGTGCTTCAATTAGGTTATTTTTGGCTTCTTCTATAGAGTTTCCCTGGCTAGCTATATCAAGCTCAGGACATAGTGATACATAGCCATTCCCTTCACGTTCAATAATTGCTGTAAACTGCCAAATGCCTTTCATTGTGTTTGATTTCCTTGCGATTTTTAGTGTGATTGATCTTAAGTCATAGATTACTTTAGTCAGTTTTCCATTCGGTTTCTGGAATAGCAGCACCAATCATAATGTTGCGTAGGGTGCCAATCGGTAAATCACGCCCCTTGTGGTATGGCACAATTACTTGCAACTGATGATCTAAATTTCGCCACTTACGATGACTACCCTTTTGCGAAATCAGTTCAAACCCATACCGCCCCAAGATGCGCTCAACCTCATCGGCATTCATTCGTCGGGTACGGCTCATCCAACTAAAACCTCTCGCAAAATGGCTCCTGATTTTAATTCGATTGGATCGGGTTCCAGATAAAGTGCGATCGCTTCACGAATATTTTCTAACGCTTCTTCTTCTGTTTCTCCAGCCGAAACGCAACCCGGCAATTCTGGACACCAAACAGACCAGTCTCCCGTTTCAACATCGGTTTCCAGCACAACTCGCCATTTCATATTTCTCTCTCCCTAGGATATTGGATTATCACATTCTATTTGATTGGAAAAATGGAGATAAGTAGATTGATCTCTTGCATAGGTCAAAAATTCATAGCGAGTAT
>DATNOW010000675.1:0-2652 GCA_036703515.1 Chroococcidiopsis sp. | reverse complement strand
AGATAGGAGGCATGCACCTGCAACTGCTGCCAGCCTTCGGTTTGATGCACAGTGCCTTCGTAGTTTTGGAGGGCAAATAAGGGCGATCCTGGCTGGTTCAGCAGGGTTGAGCGATGAAATTCATGTCCCCAAATCGTCTCTCCGGCCGCAATCAGGGGGGTAGAGCGTTGGGCGATCGCCTGGCGATATCCCAACGTTAGTCGTTTGCCCATGTGGGCCTGGGTCGACAATAGCCCCACCATCGGATACTCCTGCTCGGCAAAATCAATAATGCGATCGCACAGATACATTAATCCGCCGCATTCGGCATAGGTCGGCATACCCGTGGCGATCGCCGTTTTCACCGCTTGGCGGGCCGAGTGATTCTGACTGAGCTGGGGCGCAAAGACTTCTGGAAAACCGCCGCCAAAATAGAGACCGTGGATATCATCGGGCAGCCTAGAGTCATTGATCGGGCTCCATTCCACCAGTTCAAAGCCGACGCTTTTTAGCAAATCTAGGTTATCCGCATAGTAAAAATTAAACGCCCGATCGCGGGCGATCGCCAGCCTAACGCAAGGACTAGATGCAGGAGGCGCAGGGGGCACAGGAAGACCAGAAGACACACAGGAGTCCGGGGAAGAAAACAAAAGATCGGCCGTCGGCGCAGTCGAACCGCAGGACGCAGAACTGGGCACAGAACTAGGCGCAGCGGTTTGGAGCAGGGGGGAGAGTAACTCCCAGTTAAAGCAGGTTTCGCCAAGATGGGCCAAATGCTCAACCACCGTTTTCATCTGCGGCAGTTCCTCCGTCGGGATCAGCCCCAGGTGGCGATCGGGAATCGTGATCGGATCATGCCGTCGCAAAACGCCAAGAATAGGCAAGTGCAGCGGTGCCAGAGCATCTTGCAGCAGTTCGAGGTGGCGATCGCTACCCACCTGATTTAAGACAACGCCCGCAATCGTCAGCCGGGGATCAAAGGTGCTGTAGCCATGGGCGATCGCCGCGATCGAGCGAGAGGTGCTGCTGCAATTGATCACCAAAATAATCGGTAAGCCCAGAATGCGGGCCACGTGGGCCGTGCTGGCCGTGTCATCTTTGCCCGTGACGCCATCAAACAGCCCCATCACCCCCTCGACTAGAGCATAGTCGGCGCTGCCGCTATGCCGCTGAAAGCACTGGCCAACGTAGCTTTCGGAAGTCAAAATCGGGTCGAGATTGCGACAGGCGCGCCCTGTAACAAATTGATGAAACATCGGGTCGATATAGTCAGGCCCGACTTTAAAAGACTGTACCCGCTGAGGATTGCGCCGACAAAGGGCAGCCAATAGGGCCAAGGTGACGGTGGTTTTGCCGACGCCACTGCGTTCACCTGCAATTACAACGGACATGTAAGACGCCTACATCAACTGCTGGACATGCTGGACAAAGGTTTGATGCTCGGCTGAACTAATTCCTGCCTGTAGAACAGCTAACACCTGTTGCATATTACCTTGCAGCAAGGCCGACACGTCGAGCCATAGGCCAGGAAATATCTGACTGCGAATAATGCCGTCAGCATCGGGCTGTAATGCGATGTAATCCCCATCCTGTAGGCTAAACCAATCGATTTTTTGATCGAAGACTTGCCAGACCAGATATTCCGGGATGCCGCTGCGGCGATAGGCGCGTTTCTTGTCGCCCAAGTCAATGCTGACGCTGCTGGCGGCGATTTCAGCCACCAATTCGGGTGCGCCCTCTAGATAGCCTTCATTGCTGAAGGTTGCCCGTCCTCCACTCGCTGGACTAATCAATAACACCCCATCCGGCTGCGGTTCGTTATCAATATCCAGCCGCACGGTGGGCTCAATTCCCAGTTCTACATGGGGAGTCGCTATCTTGTAAGTCCACAGCCAGCCAATCAGATCGCCATGGGGTGCGGCATGGGGTTTGAAGCGTAATGGGGATGCCATGTAGACCACTCCTTCAATCAATTCGGCTTTTTTTAACTCGGGCATGGCGGTATAACGCCGCTCAAATTCGGGGCGAGTCAGGCGATCGCCATTTTCGAGGGGGGGTAAGCCGAGTGGGGGCGCGACCGGAACGGGGCGCAATTCGGATTGTGAAGAAGTCATGGCAACACCATCAGCACAGGGGATGGAACTGTTCCTATCCTAGTCACAACTCACTCTCCTTGGCTAATGCATTGACGGCCGCCGCGGCGATCGCACTCCCCCCCCGGCGGCCGTGCAGGGTGATGAAGGGCACGCCGCGACTGTTGGCGGCTAGTTCGGCTTTGGATTCGGCGGCCCCCACAAACCCGACCGGAAAGCCCAAAATCAAGGCGGGCTTGGGTGCGCCTTCATCAAGCAGTTCTAGTAAATGAAACAGCGCTGTGGGCGCATTGCCAATCGCCACGACGGCCCCCCCTAGACGCGATCGCCACAGTTCTAGGGCAGCGGCAGAGCGCGTATTGCCAATTCGTTGGGCGATCGCCGGTACTTCCCCATCGTTGAGGGTGCAAATCACGGCATTGTGAGCAGGCAACCGCGGGCGGATAATGCCATTGGCCACCATCTGAGCATCACAAAAAATCGGCGCGCCCGCCGCTAAAGCGGCACGTCCGACCGCGACCGCAGCGGGTGCAGCCGCCAAATCTGAGACAATATCGGTCATGCCGCAAGCGTGAATCAG
>DATNOW010000674.1:0-7201 GCA_036703515.1 Chroococcidiopsis sp. | reverse complement strand
CATCCAGCCGATCTCGATTGGGGGCGAAGAGTGCCTGTTAACCATTTCGACGGATGTGACGCAGCAAAAGCAGGCGGAGCAGGCCTTGCGGCAAAGTGAAGAACACCTGCGGCTGGGACTAGCGGCCGCACGGATGGGCATCTGGGAATGGGACATCCCTAGCGGCAAAGTGGTCTGGAGCGGCGGGGTCCATTCGCTTTTTGGTTTGGCCCCGGGCGAATTTGGCGGGACGTTCGAGGCGTTTTTGAAACTGGTTGATCCGCAGGACCTGGAACGGGTCGGACGCGAGATCGACGAAGCTTTGAAAATGCCCAACCGCAATTATTACTCGGAATTGCGGGTGCGCTGGACTGACGGCAGCACGCATTGGCTGGAGGCGCGCGGCGAAGTCCGGCGGGACAGCCGGGGCGAGCCGCTGAGCATGCTCGGCACGGTGGTGGATGTAACCGAGCGCAAGCAGACCGAGGCCGCGCTGCGCCACAGCGAAGCCACCAATCGCGCCATTATCAACGCGATCCCCGATTTGCTGATTCGGGTTAGCCGCCAGGGCGAATACTTAGAAATGCTCAGCGGTGGCTCTGTCCAAACCATCTTGCTGCCAGAACTCAGCGTTTATCCCAACACAGTCCACGACGTGTTGCCGCCGCGCTTGGCCGAGCAGCGGGCCGATGCCGTCGAGCAAGCCTTTGTGACGCGATCGCTCCAGGTTTATGAACAGCTGATCGACCTCAGCGGCGAAGCCCGCTGGGAAGAGGTGCGCGTCATGCCCTTGGGCGAAGAAGAAGTATTGGTGATGATCCGCGATATTTCAGAGCGCAAATGGGCCGAAGAAACCATGACGCGCAGCGAGTCCAAAAAACGGGCCATTCTGTCGGCGATCCCCGATTTGATGTTTCAAGTCAGCGCCGAAGGGGTTTATCTCGACTACATCACCACCGAGCGCGCTATCGATATCGTGCCGACGACCATTAACTCCATTGGTCTAAAAATGAGCGATGTGCTGCCGCCTGAGGTTGCCCAGCGCCAGCAGGCGGCCATTCAGCGGGCCCTAGACAGCCAGCAGCTGCAAGTCTATGAGCAGCAGTTTGAAATGGGCGATCGCATTCAGTACGAAGAAGTGCGGGTGGTGCCCGCCGAAGACAATACCGTGCTGTTTATGATCCGCGATATTAGCGATCGCAAACGGGCCGAACTCGCCCTCTATCAACTCAACCAAGAACTCGAAGCCCGTATTGAGCAGCGCACCGCCGAGCTGCGCGCCAGCGAAGAACGGTGGCACCTAGCCCTGCGGGGCAGCGATGCGTCCCTGTGGGACTGGAACCTGGTCACAGACGAAATTTTTCGTTCCACCCGTTGGCATGAACTGCGCGGCCTCAGTAATGCAGAAGTCAGCATGGAGCCATGGGAATGGTCAGAACGGATTCACCCCGAAGATCGCGATCGCGTCTCGGCCGCCTTTGCCGATCACCTGGCCCAAAAAACCCCGTTTTACCAAGAGGAATATCGCATCCAGCGCAAAGATGGCACCTACGTCTGGATTTTAGACCGGGGCCAGGCCCTGTGGGATGAAACGGGTAAAGCCGTGCGCATGACGGGCTCAGAAATGGACATCAGCCGTCGCAAACAGGTCGAGCTAGAGGCCCAGATCCTGCGAGAGCGGCTGCAATTTGTGCTGTCGTCTAGTCCAGCGGTGATTTTCACCTGTGCCATTGACGGGGCCCATGAGCCAACTTTTATCAGCGACAATATCTTCAACCTAATCGGCTATACCTCTGAGGAATTTTTGCGTGACCCCAGCCTGTGGATGACCCATATCCATCCGCAAGACGCGCCTCGGGTATTTGCCGAGATGCCAACGCTGTTTGAACAGGGCACCCACGTCTGCGAATATCGCCTGAGGCATCGCGATAGTCACTATTGCTGGGTGCGCAATGAGCTCAAGCTGGTGTTTGACCAAGGGGGCGACCCGGTAGAGATCGTCGGCTATCTAGCCGACATTAACGACCGCAAACAGCTAGAGCTGGCCCTCCAGGCTTCTCAGTCTAAACTCAGCAATGTGCTCAACAGCGCCAATGCCGGGATCATTGGCAGCAGGCTATATCGCGATCGCAAGTTTGAGTACGACTTTTGCTCCCAGGGCTGTGAAACCGTGTTTGGCTACGGTCAACGCGAACTGATGGGCGACAAAAAGCTGTGGATCTCGCGGGTTTGGCCCGATGATCTGCCCTTGATTACAGCCTGGTTTAACAACATTCTGACCGGCGCTGAGCCAATCTCGTGCGACTATCGCTTTTTCCACCAAGATGGCACCCTGCGCTGGATTACCTCAACCTACACCGCCTATTGGAATGACCTAGAAGACTGCTGGATCGTCACCGCTGTCCACGTTGATATCACCGCGCGCAAACGCACCGAAGAGGCCCTCGCCGAAAAAACCGAAGCGCTCGATCTGTTCTTTAACGTTTCCCTAGACTTGCTCAGCATCACCGATAGCACGGGCTGCTTCCGCCGCCTCAACCCGCAGTGGGAAGCGACATTGGGCTATGCCCTAGAGGAAGTCGAAGGCCAGCCGTTTTTAGACTTTGTCCATCCCGATGATTTTGCTGCCACCGTAGCCGCGGCCACGGCCCTCGCCCAGCAGATGCCAATTGTTGACTTTGTCAACCGCTATCGCTGCAAAGACGGTTCCTATCGGTGGATTGAGTGGCGCTCCAACCCCTTTGGCAGCTTTATCTACTCAGCGGCACGCGATGTCACCGAGCGCAAGCAAACCGAAGCAATCTTGCAACAGCAAGAAGAGGAGTTGCAGTGCATCGTAGAAGAGTTGCAGGTGACCGAGGAAGAGCTGCGATCGCAAATGACCGCGCTGCTGGCAGCCCGAGATCAGATCGAACTAGAGCGATCGCGCTACCAAGACTTATTTGACAGCGCCCCCGATGCCTACGTTGTCACCGATGCCGAAGGCCAGATTCAGCAGGCCAACCAGATAGCAGAACAACTGTTGGGTAGCTCTAGGCAGAGCTTAACAGGGCAGTGGCTGCTGAGTTTTGTCAAACGCGATAGTCTTGACCTCTTCCAACACCATCTCAAAAAACTGATTAGTCAAGCCGAGTCGCAGCAGTTTGAAAGCGAGCTGCAAAGAGCAGACGGAACCACTATTTCCGCCGTGATGCGCGTGGCTGTGCTGTCTTCGCCGGGGCATGACACCATCCTGCGCTGGATTATTCGCGATATTTCCCATGAAAAGCAGGCCGAAGCCCAGCTCCAAAGTTTGTCGGAGCGGCTGTCGCTGGCTATTCGCTCAGGGGCAATCGGCATCTGGGAATGGGATATCATCCGAGACATGCTGCTGTGGGACGACCGGATGTATGAACTCTATGGCGTCCAGCGATCCGATTTTGAGGGCGCTTACCAAGCTTGGCTCAGCGGTTTGCATCCCGACGATCGCCCCTTAGCCGATGCCGCCATTCAGCATGCCCTAACGGGGCAGCATGAATTTGACATTGAGTTTCGGGTGATTCATCCCAATGGCGCAATCCGCTTTATCAAAGCCTACGGGATCGTGCAGCGCAACCCTGAAGGCATCCCCCAACGAATGATTGGCATCAACTTTGATATCACCGAGCGCAAACAGGTCGAAGTCCAACTGCAGCAGATCAACAACCGGCTAACCCTGACCAATGCTGAGCTAGACCGCGCCACCCGCCTCAAAGATGAGTTTTTGGCCAATATGAGCCACGAACTGCGCACCCCCCTCAATGCCATTTTGGGCATGTCAGAGGGGCTAAAGGAAGGGGTGTTTGAACCCATTAGCGATCGCCAGCGCCATGCCATCGACACCATCGAGCGCAGCGGACAGCACCTGCTGGAGCTGATCAACGATATCCTCGATCTATCAAAAATTGAAGCCGGTAAGCTAGAGCTACAAAAATCTCCGGTCTTAGTCAGCTATCTGTGCGACTCTAGCCTCAGCTTTATTCGGCAGCAGGCGCTGCAAAAGTCGATTCATCTGGTCGCTGACATTCCCAAGGGTCTGCCCGACATCTTGATCGATGAACGGCGGATTCGCCAAGTGCTAATCAACCTACTCAGCAACGCCATTAAATTTACCCCCGAGGGCGGCCGCATTCAGCTCATCGCCAAGATCGTGGCAGAGGCCAGCACAGAGGGCACTACAGATAGCACTACAGGGGGCGATCGCCGCTTTTTAGAACTGTCGGTCGTCGATACGGGTATCGGCATCGCCCCCGACGATCTCAGCAAGCTATTCCAACCCTTTGTCCAAATCGACAGCAGCCTCAGCCGTCAATATACCGGCACAGGGCTGGGGTTAGCCCTGGTACGGCGTTTGGCAGAGCTCCACGACGGCAGCATTGATGTCACGAGCGAGGTTGGGCAGGGCAGTTGTTTTACGCTGCGGCTGCCCTACATTAGCTCGATTGTCACCGACGGGGTGCAGCGGCGAGCCAGCGAACCCAGCCGCATGCCCAGCAACAATTCGCGAGTGCTGCTGATCGAAGACTCGATCGCCGCCGCCGATCAGCTAGCCCGCTACCTCGAAGAGCAGGGCATGGCAATCTTAGTCTATGGGCGCGGAGAAGGAGCCCTCGAAGAAGTCATTCGGATTCAGCCCGGTCTGGTCATCCTCGACATCCAGTTGCCCAACCTGTCGGGATGGGATGTGCTGCAACAGCTCAAGACCCATCCCGACACGCAGGCAATTCCGGTAGTGATGGTCTCAGTGGTAGACGAGCGATCGCGCGGCTTGGCCCTAGGCGCGGCAGATTATTTGGTCAAACCCATCACTCGCGAGCAGTTGCGTACCGTTTTAGGGCATCTGCAACACCCCAGCGCAGCCACAGCCACAGCCACAGCCACAGCTTCCAGCCCAGAATCTGCCGCCGCTCCCCGCGCCTCTAGCGGGCGCAACACAGCCGAAATCCTGCCGCTGATTTTGCTCGTCGAAGACAACGAGATGAATATTGCCACGATCTCTAGCTATCTCGGCGGGCTGGGCTATCGCCTGGTCTATGCCAAAACGGGCTATGAGGCCCTAGCGCAGATCGAAGCCCACCAGCCTGACCTCGTTTTGATGGATATCCAAATGCCCGATATGGATGGGCTAGAGGCCATGCGCCAGATCCGGCAGAATCCCGCCTGGGCACATCTGCCCATCGTCGCCCTGACGGCCCTGACTATGCCAGGCGATCGCGATCGCTGTCTAGAAGCAGGGGCCACTAGCTACCTGCCCAAACCAATTAAGCTCAAGCTGCTCAAGGAGCAAATTTGGCAATTGCTCAACGCTTAGGATTGCGAATTTAATCACCTGCAATTCTTGGGTCAGGGCGCACGGCGGTGAGCCCCTACCGAGAACGGGACGGATAGAAATTATTAGCACTAGAACGATTGATCGCCAAATTCGAGATTCGAGCGAGAATGGTGAGTGATTCTGTTGCGATCGCCAACTCTGCGTATGTCTTCTGCTGCACCCTCCCCGATTTTGTTATTGATTGATGGGCACTCCCTCGCCTTTCGGTCGTATTTTGCCCATGCCAAGGGCAAAGATGGCGGGCTGCGCACGTCCACCGGGATACCGACCAGCGCCTCCTATGGGTTCCTCAAGTCGCTGCTCGACACCATGGAAGCCGAGAAACCCGAGTATGTGGCGATCGCCTTTGACCTGGCGGATCCCACCTTTCGCCACGAGGCCGAAGAAACCTACAAGGCCGGGCGGGCCGAAGCACCGGAAGACTTTTTCCCGGATTTGGCCAATTTGCAAGAGCTGTTAACGGCGCTCAACCTGCCCATCGTCACCGTGCCCAAATATGAGGCCGACGACGTGATCGGCACCCTGGCCCGCAAGGCCAGCAGCGATGGCTATCGGGTCAAGGTGCTAACGGGCGATCGCGATATGTTCCAACTGGTAGATCCAGACGAACGGGTGACGATCCTCTACCTCAGCACCGTCTACGGCAAAGGCACACCGCCGCCGCGGGAGTTTGGCGTTGAGCAAGTCAAAGAAAAAATGGGCATCTGGCCCGCCCAGGTTGTAGACTACAAAGCTCTCTGCGGCGACGCGTCCGACAATATCCCCGGAGTGAAAGGGATCGGCGACAAAACCGCCGTGCAGCTGCTCACCACCTACGGCTCCCTCGACAAAATCTACGCTTCACTGGAAGAAATTAAAGGGGCCACCCGCAAAAAGCTGGAAGAAGGGCGCGAATCAGCGTTGCGATCGCAATACCTGGCTCAGATTCACCTCGATGTGCCCCTCGATATCCAGTGGGAAACCTGCAAGCTGCAAGGTTTTAACGAAGCGGCCGTCGTCCCCCTGCTCGAAAAGCTAGAGTTTCGCAGCTTCCTCAAGCGCATCCAAAAACTGCACCAGCAGTTTTCGGGCGACTGGTCGGCCCCAGAACCAGCAGATTCCTCCTCGTCGTCGGGGGCAGGGGGCGCAGCAGGGAGCGATCGCGACCCCGAGCTATGGTTCTTTAGCGCCGAAGACACCGCCACTGCCCAACAGCACAAGCCCCTGGCCCTGAATACGCGGATCATCGACACGCCCAGCGCCCTCACCGACCTCGTTGCCCTACTGCGCACCTACACCGACCCCGCCACCCCCGTCGCCTGGGATACCGAAACCACCGCCCTCGATCCGCGGGATGCTGACCTAGTAGGCATCGGCTGCTGCTGGGGCCCCAACCTTGACGACGTGGCCTACATCCCCATCGGCCACCGCGACGGCAGCAACCTCGACAAAGCGCTAGTGCTCGACACCCTCCGCCCCCTGTTAGAAAGTGCCGACTACCCCAAAGCGCTGCAAAACGCCAAGTTTGACCGCTTGATCCTGCGCGGCCAAGGCGTTGAGCTTGCCGGGGTTGTGTTTGACACCATGCTGGCCAGCTATGTGCTCAACCCCGACGATAGCCACAACCTCAGCGACCTGGGGCAGCGCTATCTCAATATTTTGTCGCTCAGCTATAGCGATCTGGTGCCCAAGGGCAAAACCATTGCTGATTTGGCGATCGCCGACGTGGCCAACTACTGTGGTACCGACGCCTATACCGTTTTTGGGCTAGTGCCGCTGCTGCGGCAGGCCCTCAACCAAGCGCCTCGCCTGCATCAACTGCTGCTAGAGGTCGAGCAGCCCGTCGAGCCCGTCCTGGCCGATATGGAATACCTGGGCGTGCGCATTGACTTG
>DATNOW010000673.1:0-3010 GCA_036703515.1 Chroococcidiopsis sp. | reverse complement strand
CCGGTGATGGGTAAAAAACTCAGTCCATGTCGTTGTCCAGGGGTTCACCTGCGGGATGAAGCCAATAGTATTGTCGCGCTCCCAGCCAAATCCGTGGGGGCTAGTGATGCGATGCAGCGCCGCCAGACGCTGCCCCATCTCCTGCCACGAGCGATGGGTGCCATAGCCCAGATCGAGCCATTCCAAAACGATATACGACGAATTGCCCGCCACCCCCCAGCAGACGGGCACCGGCACCCGAATTGTCTGGGTCGCAGCAACTTGCTGAAGGCCCAGGGCCTCTGCTTCAAACATCCCCAGGCGAGCCGCTTCGTTGAGTTTGACGAAATAGGCGCGATCGCCATCTACCACAGCATAGGCTTGGTTAACGCTACCGCCACCCACAGAACGGCGATGGGTACCCTGAAAGGGTTTGCCGGTGACGTGGCTGATATGTTGGGTGATGTCGTTCCACATTCTGGGGTTGATCTGGGTTTACCGATAGATTAGGTGGCAGGGCCAGGGATGACCGAGATATTCTGGCAGGGCCTCACAAGCGCTCCCTATTGCCCTTTGGCAACAGGTTTGATCGTCACAACACCATAGGCGCTGGGCGATAGGTAGCGCTGGGCGGCGGCTTGCAGGTCTTGAGGGGTGAGGGCTTGGATATGGCGAGGATAGTGGATGGCAGGGGCGAGATCACCCACGACCGATTGGTAGTAGCCATACAGTCCAGCGCGATCGCTGGGGGTTTCGTTACCAAACACATAGCGGTTGGCGACCAGGGTGCGGACGCGATCCATTTCAAAGTCGCTGACCAGCTCGGTTTGCAGACGGTGAATGTGCTGGGCGATCGCCTGCTCAACAGTGGCAACATGCTCCAAAGACAGTTGGGCAGAGATAGAGAAAATACCCTGGGGCGAATAGGTCATGTTGCTGGTCGAAATGCCGTTGACCAAACGACGCTCCTCGCGCAGGTCGCGCACCAAACGAGCCGAGCGGCCCTGGCTCAAAATCCAGGCGATCGCATCAAGGGCATAGGTTTGGGTCAGGTCTTCGATTCCAGGCACCCGCCACATCATCACCAGCCGGGCCTGCTGCAAACTGTCGTCTTCGACCTCGCGGCGAACGATGGTGCTAAACGGCGCTTCGGGGGTGAGGTTGGGCACCTGGGGCAGGTTGGGGCGCGACTCCTCATGGCTGGGTGCGACCTGGCTGCGATGGGCTTGGGCCGTTTCAAAGCCGTCAGCGACAATTTCAATCAGCCGCTCAACGGGCAGATTGCCCACCGCTACCGCCGTAATCGACTGGGGGCGATACCACGTCGAGTGGAAGGCGCGCATTTGCTGGGGGGTAAGCTGTTCAACGACGCTGGCCGGGCCCAGCACCGGGCGGCGATAGGGCAAACGCTCAAAGGCCACATCCATCGAGCGATAAAAGGTGCGGCGGCGGGGGCTATCAACCGCCCGACGGATTTCTTCGAGGATGACGAAACGCTCGCGTTCAAAGGCCTGATCGGGGATAGCCGCGTTGAGCACCACCTCAATTTGCAGCGGTGCCAGCTCGGCAAAATCTTGGGGAGCGGTGGTGATGTAGTAGTGGGTGTAGTCTTGACTGGTGGCGGCATTGGTCACCGCACCCCGCTGTTCAATCAAGCGCTCAAACTCGCCGCTTTCGAGATGGGCCGACCCCTTGAAAATCATGTGTTCCAAGAAATGGGCCATGCCGTTGATGTCGTCTGATTCGACGGAGGACCCGACGCCCAGCCACAGGCTGAGGTTAACAGCATCCACCGGCATTTGCTCGGCAATGATGGTCAACCCGTTGGGCATGCGGTGGAGGGTGGGGGCGTTGAGCGGCGGTGCAGTAGCGAACTCGATTAAACCGTGGGTCATTGGATTTTCGTTATGGCGTTTGTTATCAGGTAAACCAGCCAGCGATTTTCAAACCCAGCGATTTGCAATGGCGCAGCACCACAAAACTAGGCACGCTAGTCAATGTATTTCGGCAATTTATTCAGTATGCTTCATCTATCTTAATCGTCAGACTGCGCGATCGCAGTCCTTGCAATACACTTCTCGCCGTTGCGACCCTGATTTATGGGGAATTTATAAGGAATTTATGGGGAATACCAGACAATTCAGCGTAGCCTGACCCGTTGGAGGCGTGAACCGAACTTCTAAAAGACCTTAACCTGGGCAGTGGGCGATCGCTACCAATCTCCGGCGTTTTCTGGAACATGGGTTAAATCGCCTGTAGAACGGCCTATGAACTGCAGAATGGTAGTGAGTCCAGCTAGTGAGTCCAGCATGTTTCCTGTATAGAAGCATTGCCGCTTACATAAGGTTGATACCCAGGCTCGCTATACTAACTGCGACGGTAAACTCTCCCATTCAGGCTGATAAGGCGCTATGACAAACCCACCCCCCTCCGACTTTACGCCCACTCCTTCCCCCACCCCGACTCCACCCTCTAGCGCTGCCGACAAAAAGATCGCCGCCGGGATTTGTGGCATCATGCTGGGCGCATTGGGCATCCACAAATTTATTTTGGGCTACACCACCGAAGGCATCATCATGCTGTCGGTCTCTCTGGGTGGGATCGTCCTATCATGCTTGTTTTTGCCCATCCTGGGGACAATGGCCATGGGCGTGATCGGTCTGGCAGAAGGGATTATTTACCTGACCAAAACCGACGAAGAATTTACCAATACCTACATCAACAATAAGAAAGGCTGGTTTTAGGAGATTTCTGAGAAAACTGGGGAACTCCCAATGGAAATCCGCTCTCAGCCAACTGCTAACGTCGGATCTGATCAAGTCGGAGCCCGACGTGCTGCGCTGTCGGGACGCGATCGCCTGCTGCGGGGGCTAATCCTAGGGGTGAGCCTTGGGCCTGTGGTCGGTGCAGTGCTGTATAACCAGGGCGTGCGCCTGACGCCAGCGAAGTGCTTGTTCCAAGCCATCATTGGCTTTCCCAGCCCAGGCTGTGGCATGACGCGATCGCTGATGGCGATCGCCCGTGGCGATTT
>DATNOW010000672.1:0-3359 GCA_036703515.1 Chroococcidiopsis sp. | reverse complement strand
GCTCGATGGATAGCGAAACATAAAATTAAGTGCCACCCCAGCGGCCTTGCGCTCGCAGTGGGAGTGGTCGAGCAAGATCGTATCGAGGTTGGCGATCGCCTGCTCCACCCACTCCATAGAGGTGGGCGTTTGCAAAAATTTGATGGTGGGTAAGGCAGCCGTCACAGTAAACCCGGTTTCAACAGACTTCAACACGTTGGCATGCGTTTTGGCATGGATCTTGGGCTGAATCGTAGGGGCGCACAGCCGTGCGTCCGCGCCCCTACGGCAGCAAGGAAAATCCCGCCAGCGCTGGATTTAGGCTTCGGCCGGTCTGACGTTGGCCACAAGGGTCGCCAATGCTCGATCGACCGCACTCAGCGCCGTATCGACTTCTTCCGCTGATACAGTCAGCGGCGGCACAAAGCGAATCACCTTAGGCCCGGCGGGCACCAGCAGCACCCCTTCGGCCATGGTTGCTTTGACCACATCGATTGAGGTCAGGTCAGTGCCGTTGAGCTCTAGACCGTTAATCAAGCCCCAGCCGCGAACATCGGCAATCAGGTGGGGGTATTTGTCGGCGATCGCCTTTAGCCCTGAGCGGAGTTGTTCACCCCGCGCCTGCACGTTGGCCAAAATATTTTCGCGCTCTAGGGTCTGGCAGACAGCCAAGGCCACACCGCAGGCAAAGGGATTGCCGCCAAAGGTGCTGGCGTGGTCGCCGGGTTGAAACACATCGCAGAACGACTTACACAGCAGCGCCCCAATTGGGATGCCGCCGCCCAAGCCCTTGGCCGAGGTGAAAATGTCGGGTTCGATGCCCAGATTTTCGTACCCCCAGTAGTGGCCAGTGCGCCCCATGCCGACCTGGACTTCGTCCATGATCAGCAAAATCCCCTTCTCGTCGCAGATCTGCCGAATCCGCTGGAAGTAAGCGCGATCGCCCGGACGCACGCCGCCTTCGCCCTGGAGCCCTTCGAGCATGATCGCCGCCACTTGACGTTCGTTGCCATCGAGTAGGGCGATCGCCTCCTCTAGGGCCGTGATGTTGTTGTACTGGACGTAGTGGAAACCCGGCATCAGCGGGTCAAAATTCTTTTGGTATTTGGGCTGCCCCGTAGCCGTCACCGTGGCCAGAGTGCGCCCGTGGAAGCTGGCGTGGGCGGTGATAATCGTCGGATGCTCGATATTGAGCACCGTGTGGGCATATTTGCGGGCCAGCTTAATGGCACCCTCGTTGGCCTCGGCCCCCGAATTGCAGAAAAAGACGCGATCGGCGCAGGAATGCTGCACCAACCAGGTCGCAAGCTGCCCCTGCACGGGGATGTAGTACAGATTGGAGACATGGTGGAGGGTTTGAATCTGTCGCGTCACCGCTTCTACCATGACCGGGTGCGCATGACCCAGCGTGCAGGTGGCAATCCCAGCCACAAAGTCCAGATATTCGCGCCCGTCTGTGTCCCAGACGCGGGTGCCTTGGCCGCGCTCTAGCGCGAGCGGAAATCGCCCATAGGTTGACATGACATCCGCATCAAACGCTTCCGCACTAAACGGAGTGGCAGGGGCCGCTAGGGAGGGCAGTTGAACAAGCGTTTCTGGACTCACAGGCATATCCTCAAGGGTGATAAAAAACAGCTCAATGGATAAAAGTCAACGCAGGTTGATTGAAGCAGGGACGTTCAGCGCGACTACAACCGATCAAGCAAATGGATCAAGAGCTTGATAGGCCTATCAAGGCGAACCTATTTTAAGTCGGGCAAATTTCCTTGGTCTAGGGTGGTCTAAAACCTTGAAAAGTGTCAACCCTGTACTGTGCTTCGTTGACCCATAACAAGGAGGAGATACAACCATAGACTAAATTCTAGGTCAGATTTACAAGCCTTAACCCCGCATCGTCAGAGAATCTAGACAAATATGCAGAACTGATGGCCTTAAGCTTATCTTTAGATTTTGTCAGCCCGTTAGATTTGTGAGTCCGCTAGAGCAGATGTAAAACGGTGTTGGCAAAAAGAGCTGCCTGGGTGCGATCGCGCAAATTGAGCCGGCCTAAAACATTCGTGACGTGGTTTTTGACTGTGCCTTCGGTCAGGCAAAGCCGATCTGCAATTTCGCGATTGCTGGCCCCTACAGCAATCAGCCGCAAAACATCGCGCTCGCGGGGGGTAAGCTCATTAAAGCCCAGCGGCAGGTCTACGGGAGGGGATGATGCAGAGGGTTGGGCCACCTTGGCGATCGCCTTTTGCAGCAGGCCGGGGCCAAACTGGGTGTAGCCCTTGTGTACAGCGCGAATCGTGGCCGCCAGCTCCTCAGAAGGCGTATCTTTGAGCAAATAGCCAGCCGCCCCAAGCTGTAGAGACGCACTGACATAATCATCGTCGTCAAAGGTGGTCAGCATCAGCACCTTAAGGTCGGGAAATCGCTGCCGCAGCGCCTTTGTCGCCGCTACCCCATCCATCACCGGCATCCGCACATCAAGCAAGACCACATCGGGTCGCAGCCCAGTCGGGTAGAGCTGCTCTACTTGCTGGAGCGCCACCTGCCCGTTTTCGGCATCCCCGACAATCTGAATATCGGGCTCTAGCTCTAGCAGCGCCTTGAGCCCCTGACGGATGATGGATTGATCGTCGACTAGCAAAACGCGAATCATAGGGTGATGACGGCAGCCCGCAGCGGGCGAACCAAATCTGGGCATACCAAGTGCGGGCAGAGCATGTGCATGGAAACCAGACGCGATCGGCAATGACCGGGTCGGCAAAGGTTTGGCAAAGGTTTGGCAAAAGCTCGGCAAATTTATCGGCTAAACCGCAGACTGTACGGGCGGGTTTAGCCGATGAATTTGCCCTTTATGAAAGGATCTCTACAAAACTCGCCCCTACCCAGGGGGCCACCTTACTTGAGGTCTATTCCTTAACGCCCTTAACCCAAATTGGACTGCGGTTCATCGCGCTTAAAGATTGGCGACTCTGAGGGCAGACACAGCAGGTTATCGCCATAGGAACGAATCAGCCCCCGCTGTCGCAATTTACCCATCAGGCGGGTCACCGTGACGCGGGTAGAGCCGATGGCGCTGCCAATTTGAGCATGGGTCAGCATCCAAGGCAAATAGTAGCCCTCATCGCAGGGTTCACCAAATTCTTCGATCAGCAGGGTGAGGAACCCCAACAGGCGATCGATGGTGCGGCGCTGCCCCAGGGTGCTCAACCACAGCAGCTTGCGCTGATGCTGATAGCGGAATGCGTCTAGCACTTCTCGGCGGAAGTGCGGCCAGTTGTCGAGGTCGTGCCAATAGAGCCAGATTACCGACGTTTGCTCGACATGGGCAAAGCTTTGCAGCGTAAAGGGCGATTGCGCCACAATTTCAAACGGTTGCCCAGCTCCCA
>DATNOW010000671.1:0-4467 GCA_036703515.1 Chroococcidiopsis sp. | reverse complement strand
ATCGCATTGCTGGAATTCTAAGCCTTCGGGATTCATGACAGCCGTATTGACGGCATGGCTACCCATACCCCACTTCGCTAGTTTTTTTAATAGCGTTGCCGTTTGTTGAAGCTGTCGCTGCTGCGTCACAATTTGCAGCTGTTGAAAGCCCAATAGCAAACCAATTAAGACCAAACTGGTGGCCAAAAAGACGTGGGTATTTTGCGATATAAAAGTTTGAAACCAGTCTAAAACAACGCGCTGATCGGTAGGCTGATTGGCCGATTTTCCGGCTCTTACGACGACATAAAAGGCCAGCACCATCAGCATCCGCACCACGCTTTCTAACGGAATGGTCCAGCGTTCTAGGGTTGCTTTCCAGTGGTAACGGCTGCTTTGCAGAATGGCGATCGCCAGGGAAAATATCCAAAACACGCCATGGGACGGATTTTGGAAAAACTCGCCTCCATCGATAGGTAGGTCAACCAGCGTGTAGAGAGTCACCCCTAGCACATTGCCAAACAATCGCGACGGATGGGGTTTAGATAGATATACAGACTGGGCTACCATCGCCCCCACTAATAGGTATTCAGTGGGATCGGTAAAATATTCTTGCCAGCCGTAGAGGGCAATATCCGCTAAGCTTTTGAGGATTAAAAAGTGTCCACTATTGCCCAGAAACTCGCTCAGAAATCCAGCCAGACGCGTTCCAGATAAGGTGGATTCTAGATCACGCTTAAAGTAGGGTTTTAGCAGCCTAAACATAGAAACTCGGTGTGTGGCCTATGACCACCACTGCAATACGCCTGAAGATAGTTGGTGCAATCCTAAACACCCTAGATTGATAAAAGCCCAAACTTCCTGAATAGGGCTGACCCTTCGCTCAGGAAATTTGGGCTTTGACTCAGCTTCTCACCTTGCTGCAAAAACACTGAGGCTTCAGGTTTTTTGCAGGTTCCATGGCTTTATCGCCAGAGCGTTTTTGCGGCCCGCAGTGCACTCATGCATGCAAGCCATCCGATCTCGTTTATTCAGCGCTCGTGCTATCTTTGGGGCGTTTGACCGGCTTGGGTAGGGGATCACGACGAGCGGCCAAGTTGGGGCGCTCGCTCGTATGGGGGGCGCGATCGCCGCCATGGGAAGATTGCCCGTCCCGAGGCTTAAAGTCACGCCGCTTTGCGCCGTAGGGTGGGCGACCACCGCCACCAGGACGACCGCCACGCATCTCGCGCTTGGGCTTGCGTTTGGGCGGCACGAGGGCGATTTTGGTAGACTCTTGGACGATTAGATCGGCCGCCTGCCGCTGCACGTGAAAATCCCAGAAATAGCCGACCACTTTGCCTTCTAGCTGCCCTGTGAGGTTGAGCTGGAAGGATTTGCCCTGCTTGTCTCCCTTGCGGGCGCTCTGCTGAATCTTGACCGTCAGCAGGCCGTTGTCAGGCGTGTAAGACAACACTTCACCCCGAATCGAGAAGTAGCCGTCGGTCAAATCGGGGGTGCCATCGCTGGCTGTCGCGATCGCTCCCGTTGTTCCAGCCGTCGCAGCGGTTGCTACCGGAGTGGCCACTGCGGCCGCTGGAGGAGTCGGCGGTGTGGGCGGTGTCGGGGGCGTCGGCGGAATGGGGGCGATCGCCACCGGCGTGGTGTCCGCTGGGGTGGGTTCTGCGTCGGCGATCGCGTCGGCAGGGGGCGCGGTTTCGCTTGTTTCGGCCTCGGCGGCGATCGCGTCGGCATCTATCGCTTGACCGGTAGGCTGCTCGGCTTCTTGATCCGCAGCTTGATCCGCAGGTTGCTCGGGGGCGATCGCCAGATCCTCAGCTTGATCCTCAGCCAGATTGGCGCTATCGCTCAGATCGGCGTCATCTTCATCGGCATCAGCGCCATCGTCAAATTTGTTTAGCTTTTCGGGCTCCCAAACGCCAACAATCTGCAAATGCAGCGCTTCGTCTTTGTTGCGCGTGCGGGGATAAACCACCCATAGATGAGGTTCTGCTAAATCGATGTGTTTTTTAACCAGGCTCATGACTCGCCCTAACAACACCGCATCGATTGTTAAGCCATTTTCATCGACTAAGTTGCCGCGCGTAAATTGCTCTTCAGAGGGGGTATAGGTGCCCCGCACCAGACCAATGGCACGATATTGCATCGGTTCGCTAGCCGGCGGAATCGGGTGGTGCCGCCCAATCATAGACAGATCGGCGCTAGCAGCAGTCTCGGCTTCAGCATCTGGCTGAGGAGACGGGGAAGTGGGGGTTGGTTCGGTAGGTGATGTCACGTCTGAAGTCGAAGAAGAAGCAGAAGAATCCATGGTGAGGGTTGAAGCTAATAGCTGATCCATAGTAGTTCCTACTGAGGTGTCAGAGTCAGTCAGCGAGTCTGCCTGAACTTTGGGCTGAGACGACGGAGCCGACTGCGGCGGCTGTGGAACGGGGTTCTGAGAAGAACTCATAAGACCTCCTTACTGCGGATATAGATCCGCTCACCATTGACCATTACAGCAGGAAACCGATCTAGGATCGGGCTGATCATACACGGAGTCACACTCCTATTCATCCTTTCAATCATTCCCGTTTCAGGCAGGAGTTCAATCGGGCTTGACTAGGGTTTATGATTTCTCCATACATGATACGAGTGGGTTCAACACTAGGTTAACATTCATCCTGAGTGTCGCTTGCTAAAGGGTCTAGAGGTTTTGGGGGAAGTCGTTCCGCCAGTCGGCACAGCAATGGAACCGGGGCTCCCCGGGTGGGGATTGTCTGGAAACCTACACAACGGGCAGAATCCAGGCGATCAGAGCAACCGTGTCAATTACCGTAGCTGAACGTATTGACGTATCCAATTTGTTTATACGGATACGATCGCTGTCATCAGGGATCTCTGGCGATAAATCTTACAGGCAGAGCATTTGAGCCGGGATCACGAGCCGCGATCGCGATCCCGGCTGCGAGTCAAGTCGCGTCAATAAACGCCCGTCGCGACGGCTATAGTTGATAATGTAGTGGCATTAGAATTTGGTTATCGCAGTGTTTAACAAGCGCAATCGCTGGATTATTACCCTCATTATGGCGATCGCTTCGCTCGCCTTCTTGGCTGCCTTTGTCGGGCCGTTTTTTGTGGCGGTCTTTCAACAGCAGCCATCGGCGGCCAGCAGCTCGCCTACCCCCAGCGCCGTTGCCTCGGCCGGGCAAGACGACCTAGAGGCCCAGGCCCGGGGCTATGAGCTAGTGCTCCAGCGCGAGCCCGACAACGAAACAGCACTGCGCGGGCTGCTTGAGGTGCGGATTCAGCAGGGCAATATTGAAGCCGCAATCCCGCCGCTCGAAAAGCTAGCCCAACTGCGTCCCGATCAAGCCGACTACATGGTGCTGCTGGCCCAAGTTAAGCAGCGCTCGGGCGATCGCGAGGGAGCCGCCCAGGCCTATCGCACGATTTTGACCACCCAGCCCGGTAACATCAACGCCCTGCAAGGATTGTCGGATCTGCTAGTCGCAGAAGGACGCCCGCAGGCGGCGATCGCCCTCTTGCAAGATACGCTGCAAACCGCTGGGCAGGCCAATCAGGTGCAGCCCGGCAGCGTCGATGTGATTTCGGTGCAGCTACTGCTGGGGCAAATTTATGCCGAGCAGCAGCGCTATGACGAGGCGATCGCGGTCTATGACCAGGCGATCGCGGCCAACGCCCAAGATTTCCGCCCGCTGCTGGGCAAGGCGATCGTGCTGCAAGCCCAGGGCAAAAAAGCAGACGCGGAGCCCCTATTTGCCAGCGCGGCGGCCCTGGCCCCACCGCAGTTTAAAGACCAAATCAACCAAATTGCTGCGGGGCAAAACCCCAACCCCGTCAACTCGCCCGACGGTGCGGCTAGCCCTAGCCCATCGGCCGAAGCATCTCCCTCCCCAGCGCCCTCGACCACACCCTAGCCCAAGCTAGAGTCAGAGTTTTCAGCTAGGCAGGAGTTGCAGCTAAGCAGGGAATGCAGATGGACTTGACGATTTCCCTGGATGCCCACATTGCCACCCCCCTGCATCAGCAGCTCTATGACGAGATCCGAGCTGCCATCCTCAAGGGGCGCTTGCAGCCGCGCCAGCGCATCCCATCGACGCGATCGCTGGCCAAGACTCTAGGGGTTTCGCGCACCACCGTCACCCAGGGCTACGAGCAGCTGCACAGCGAAGGCTACCTCGAAACCATTGTGGGGTCGGGCACCTACGTTTGCGCCCAACTGCCCGACGATCTGCTGCACAGCGCCCCCATCGGCGCGGCTCCACCGTCGACCACGGCCGCCATTGCCCTCTCCCAACGGGGCGATCGCATCCACCAGTCAGCCTTTAGGCTCCAGGCTGAACCCACTTGCCGCCTCAGCTTTCGCTATGGTCGTCCGGCCCTAGACCAGTTTCCAATGGCGCTCTGGCGCAAGCTGCTGCTGCGCCACTGCCGCAGCGCTATGGACTGGATGGACTACGCCACAGATTTTCAGGGGCACCGCCCGCT
>DATNOW010000670.1:0-2935 GCA_036703515.1 Chroococcidiopsis sp. | reverse complement strand
AAGTAGCGCGAGTTGTCGATCAAAAACGGGATGCGCTGCCCTTCTGCATAGGTGCGAGAAAACTCTTGCAGGTAGCTCCACACGACCGGCAGGGTGGGGTTAAGCAAGGGGGTGATCTCTACGCCATAGTGGCGGCTGTCTTGAATTAGCGATTGCCAGGTTTGGGTGGGCAACACCTGGGGCGGCACGGCAATATGGCAACCACCGCAGCTTTCGATATAAAACTGTCGCCCTAATGCCGAACGCTCAGACATGGGCTCTCCTGTGCTGATCCCCGGTGGTTCGGTCGCATTAGCCCAGCCGAGCCCCAGCGTCACACTTAAGGCCCCAACGAGCAGCAGCACCATCAGAGGCGATCGCCGTTTGCGAAATCGGATGTGCTGGCCAATAAACCGACCGATTGCGGCCAACCAAGGCTTGGGAAAATCAACCATATTGGGGTCAAAGCGACAGGGGCAAGTAACAGGCTCGAAATTACAGGGTCAAAACGGGCATAACAGCAATCGTAAATCATTCGCATGGCTGACCGCCGTACTCAACGCACGGATTGGTCAGAACCAGCCCAATCCAACACAAACGTAACAAAAACGCGTTACAGTTTGTTATGAAATCTAAACATAACTGAGTCATACCCTACCACCACTCCTGGGGATTGGCACTATGCTGATTGACAAGAGCTGATTGACGAGACCAGATTGACAAGAGCTGATTGACGAGACTGCTATTGTCTTCTGAATGTTTCTTCCCAATGGTTCGTTCAAATAGTTCGTTGTGCGTGTCATTACCCTTCGGGCAGCCGCTTCACTCGCAACGATTAAGTCTAGTAAGTCTAGTCGCGTCATTCACACCTTTCACGCTACGACGGTTCATCTCCACCAACCTCGATCGGCCGCTTTCAGCATAGGTCGATTATCCACAGCGGTTTCATAGGGAAAAGGACTCTGACAGCAATGGATTGCAGCCACATCAAATACTATGTTCACGATGAAGCCTTGCAGCAGGGCTACTGCCCTGAGATCGATTTGCAGCAGCTTCAGCGGTTGTTTCAGGATACGGCCTTTTGGGCGCGCGATCGCCAGCCCGAAGAATGGGCGATCGCCATTGCCAACAGCAAACCCGTCGTCACCGCTTGGGATGGCGATCGCCTGATTGGGTTTTCACGAGCCACGTCTGATGGCATTTACCGCGCCACCATCTGGGATGTGGCCATCCACCCCGACTACCAAGGGGCCGGGCTCGGTCGCAAGCTCGTCGAAACGGTGTTGATGCACCCCCACGTCAACCGGGTTGAGCGTGTCTACCTGATGACGACAAACCAGCAGCGGTTTTACGAACGCATTGGCTTTGAAGAAAACAAAACCACGACGATGGTGTTGTTTAACCAGCAGAGCTTTAGCCAGCAAACCATGGTGTTGCATCACCATCCCATTTCCCAAGAGGGTCTGCCCCGTGCGGCTGAGCTTTCGGTTGAAATCAGCGGGCGTTAGGGGCTGGGTCGTGATTTAGGGGCTGATCTGGGGACTGATCGGGAGGCTGACCGGGGGACTCCACCGTAGCCTCCCGATCAGCCTCCGCAATACCCTCCACACTCCAGACCTCATCCCAAGGGCTTCCCCCTGTTTCCAGGGCAGCGACTGTGCTGTGGGCGATCGCAATCGGTGTAGAAGAGGCGCGATCGCGCAAGGTGAGGCTGAGGCTGCCGTCGGTAGTATCGCGGCAGCGCCACTGCAACCCGGTGGCAGTAGGGACGCGGATCAGCGTGCCAGGATGGGCCGTGGTGCCGGTCAGCTCAACGGTATAGCGATCGCTAGTGGCCCGCATCTGCCAGTGCCCCCAAGGATGAACCTGCCACGAGAGCTGGGCCGTCCAGGGCGCAAATTCATAAAACTGGCCGCGATAGTGAATGCCGATCAGCCCGACGGTTTCGTGCCACCACAGCACTCCCCGACGACCGCCACCGGCCGTTAGGGTTAGGTCGGGTTCACCCGCAAACTGGTTGCATTGCAGCCAAAACCACTTACTAGGGAATGCGCCACCCCAGTTTTTTTCGCCATAGGCCGGGGCATGGTCAAAGCGATAGCGCTGCCCCTGCCACTCGACCCAGCCCGTGGCCAGCCCGTGGGCCATGAGGATTTGCCAGCCCGGCTCAAAAATTTTGAACTGTGACAGCGCGCCAGCGGTCGACTGCTGCGGTTGCTGAGGCTGACCCCAGCCGTAGACCGGCTCTACGGTATAGTGCCAGCGGACGCGATCGCCCTTGGGATCGTGCAGCGCGCCCTGGTGGTGGGTGGCCGTCACCTGATAGCCGTCGCGGATTTGCCCCTCTAGCACTTGGCGTTCAAACTCGGTTGCCGTCAGATAGCGGGGTCTGTCGAGATGCCCCGGAGGGCGGCGACTGTGCCCCAGCCCCAAGGCATGGGCCCACGCCCAAAACTGAGACGCATCGGGAAAGGTGCGACACAAGTAGCCGTCACCAGGGCCCATTACCTGGGCAGCGCCGCCGCCGTTGGGGTGCTCAATGGAATACATAAAGGCAAAGCTAGGGCCGCCCTCGGGCAGGGTGAGGCGAAAATACCAGCCTTCAAAAAAGGGGCGATCGCCACCATCCCAGTGATAGCCGCTGTGGGGCGTTTGTAAGGGCATTAGAGCCATGGAACCTGTATTTAGGGAACCTGTCTTGTGGAACCGATATTTGTGGAGACTGGAGGCGATTATCGGCTTGGAGATTATCGGCTTGGAGATTATCGGCTTGGAGAGGATGGGACTGTTGCGATCGCCCCTCCCAGTAAAACAGGAAGACCACCACAAACAAAAACGAAAATAAGATACTGGCAATGCAGTTATACAAAACAGCGGCAAAGAAGTTGTCTTGCTGCCCCATTAAACCAACGGGGAAATAAATCACCAGCGAGGCCACAACAGACACCAGCATCAC
>DATNOW010000669.1:0-4376 GCA_036703515.1 Chroococcidiopsis sp. | reverse complement strand
GGCGCTAGGTTGCGTTTGATGATGCGCTGGGTTTCCGCTGATAAGATCCTGCTATAGTTTGACTTGCAGTTGCTTATCACTCCTCTGCGAGGTCGTGTATTTTGATCGCTGCAATGTTCCAGGTAGAGGCGATCGCATAGTTTGCGCCCACGGTATCTGCCTCGGGCGTCTGCCCACGGTATTTATCTGCGGTACTTATCTGCAGTATCTGCCCACGGTGCTTGTCTACGGTATCTGTTTACATTGCTTGTATGCGATATCGACGCAGCGGGGGATTGGCCCATTGATGGCTGACGCAACGTTCGGGCTATTGCAATATTTAGAATTGCAAAGTTAATACAAGCCCTCCGCTATTTTTTGAAAGCCAGGCCGAGCCTCACCTCCAAAAAATAAAAATCCGGTTTCATTTAATCTGCCAGTCTAAGTATTTAGTATTGATGCAATGTCATCGATATAGCGAATTTGACCAAGTTCTGAAGCTATTGTTAGAACTATTGGAGCCACTAGAACGGTTGGCACTACTACTAGAACTACCGCTGGAACTATTGCTGGCCCATGGGATCAGAAAACGCGCAGTTGTGCCCACAGGACAACGATAAAGACCCGCATAAAAAAGACCCGCATAAAAACCTTAGTCTGATTTGATCTGCGATTCTCAAGCCTTGTGCTGCCATTCATCTGAATGGGATTGCCCTGATTTTGTCGAAGCATCTCTCGAAGCATCTGTCGAACTAGCCAAACTCCTTGCGGAATAAGGCATTTATCCTCGTCCGCTTTATCCAGTTTTCCTGGCCTCTGACGTAATGCACAGTGTTTTCCTAAGGGAATTTAGTCAGTCCATCCCCACCTGTGCGGGGGCAGATAGTCTGATGACGGCAATCCAGTGCCTACGGCACAGCCAACGCGATGGGCTGATTATTCTGAACGATACTGGGGCCCCAATCGGCTTACTGCGCGCCCAAGCGTTAATCGACTATTTGTTTGCCGGCTCAGCCGAACGACACAGTCGAGATGAGCCATTTGCAGAACAACAGCTTGGCTTACAGCCCGTTTTCCTGGCGACATTGACGCAGGTCGCAACGCCGATTTCATCGGCCGATCTGTGGCAGCCGATTGCGATCGCCGCCCAGCGCGATCCAACGCTGTTGTCGCCAGTGGCCTTGCTGCCGTCGCAGTTGAGCCTCAGCGAGTTTCGCCGCCAGCTATCGACAGCCTCCGAGCAATACTGGGTTTTAGTCGATGCGTCGGGGCACTATGTCGGCAGCCTAGATCTGGCCAAGGTGTGGCAGTTTTTAGCCCAGCATCCCCCTGCCGAGGGTAGTGCAGAGGACACCTCGTGGCAGGCGCGTTCCGACATTTCAGGGTGGGCCATCTTAACCTCCCTGCCGCAGGTTTTAGAGAAAATCCCGCTGCCGATGATGGTGCAAACCGCCACTGGGCGCATCATTGTGCAAAATCTGGCGTGGCGAGAGCAGTTTGCCGAACTGCAAGATCCAGTCGGGCTGAGGCAGTATGCAACTGAGCTGCTAGAAGTCGTCGGCAAGACAGAGACCGAATCTACCGGGCAATTTTGGAGTTTGCAGCAAGACGGGCGCTTGCCCGAGACGACAACCGCAGTCGAAGAAGAGTGGCTGCAAGAAGCTACCGCCCATAGCGATCGCTCACTCACCTGTCAGCTTGGCGCAAGCGATGGCTCCTGTCTGTGTACCTGCTCTTCTAAAAGTGGGCAAGAGCGCGTCTGGCAGTTTGTCAAAGTGCCCTTGGGGGCGATCGCCCGTGCGGGTGCGGAAGGAACGGCGGGAGAGCAGTCGACCAGCGAAGAGCTGTGGCTCGTCTTGGCCCAAGATCATACCGAGCAGCAGCAGGTGGCCCGCGAGCTAACGGCCAAAAACGCCGACTTGGTGCAGCTCAATCGCCTCAAAGACGAATTTTTAGCCTGCATCAGCCACGAACTCAAAACGCCCCTCACGGCCGTTTTAGGGTTGTCTAACCTGCTCCGCGATCAGCACCTCGGTACCCTCAACGACCGCCAGTTGCGCTATGCCCAACTGATCTATCAAAGCGGGCGTCATTTGATCTTGATCATCAACGACATCCTCGACCTGACCCGGATTGAAACCCATCAGCTCGATCTGCTGCTCGAACCCGTTGATTTGACGACTATATGCCATCAAGCCTACGAACAGGCGCGGCAGTTGCTCAATGCCGAAGACAGTCACGATGCGATCGCCCCCCCCGAATTGGTCTTAGCCGAACGGCTGCAATCCTTTGAGATCCAACCGGGCTTAACCAGCCTGGTGGCCGATGCTGTGCGCTTGCGGCAAATGCTGGCCAATTTGATGTCTAACGCCCTCAAAGTCACCCGCCAGTCGGGCGAGGTCGGGCTCAAGGTCGAAACCTGGGAAGGGTGGATCGCCTTTACCGTTTGGGATACTGGCATCGGCATCCCCATTGAGAAACAGCACCTGATCTTCCAAAAGTTTCAGCAGTTAGAAAATCCCCTGACGCGCCAGTTTGAAGGCACCGGTCTGGGGCTAGTGCTGACCCAACGGCTCGCCCGTCTGCACGGAGGAGACGTCACGTTTACGTCGGTTGAGGGCAAAGGCAGTCAATTTACCCTGCTGCTGCCGCCTGTACCGCCCCAAGCCGATCCATCGCTGGGGCACGCCCTTGAGCACGATCCGATTCGCCTCAGTACAAGCAACCGTTTGGTGGTCTTGGTAGAAGCGGGGCCAACGTCGCTTAACCGGCTCAGCGGCCAGCTAGAAGAATTAGGCTATCGGGTGGCGATCGCCCGTTCCGGCACCGAAGCGTTAGAAAAAATCCGCCGCCTGCAGCCTGCCATCGTATTTTTGAACCCCGTGCTGCCATCGCTCTCAGGTTGGGACGTGCTCACCCTGCTCAAAACCGATCGCGACACGCGCCACATTCCGGTGATTGTCACCGCCACCCAAGCCGAGCGGCAGCAGGCTAAAGTGATCGGAGCCGATGGCTTCTTAGCCTGCCCAGCTCGCACCGTCGCCCTTGAAGCCGCTATCGATCGGCTAATTCCTGCATCTGTAGCGGTGGAAGTGCAAAATATTCCATCCAATTTGGTGATCTTGCATCTCTGTGCTGACCCGAGCGACCCCAACAATCCGGCCACCCCAGCCCCCAAGCTAGACCTCAACGCTATTTTCTATCCCTACCACTGCCGCATCTTAGAAGTAGACGACATTGCCCAAGCCGACCTGTTAGCTCGCGTGTGGAAACCCGATGTATTGCTGGTAGAGGGCACTGTGCTCGATCCGCTCTCCTATCTCAAACAGCTCAGTCAGTTTCCGTTCCTCGAAGCGCTGCCCGTCGTCACCCTTACCCCAGAGATGACGCAGGCCGCCAATCAAATTTCACGGCTAACCGTTTATCCTTGCCTAGAGCCGCTCAATCAGGCTGTCGCCAACAACGGACACCCCACTATGCCGGCACTGCTGCAAGTGCTGCGCATCGCCACCGGCATGCATTGGACACCCCATGTGCTGATCGTCAATTTGGATAGTCCTGCCGCAGCCGAGCCTGATTCTGAGCAGCCGAGCACCGACCTGCTGCCCTCGACCCGCCCCGACTGCACCGATCGGTCTGAGCCCGCGAGTCGTAAAGGAGGGGGTGCTGAACCGGCCGGCCCTGAACTGGCAAGCCCTGAGCTGGCCAGCCCTGAGCACCGCTCCTCCGATCATCTGCGTCGCGAGCAATGGATTCAGGCGTTTGAGCAATACCTCCAGACCACCAAGCTGCGGGGCTCCACTAGCCCATCCTGGGCCGATGCCGCCCAGCAAATTCGCAATCAGGGCGTTGATCTGCTGCTGCTGTGGTGCCACACCAATCCGTCAGCGGCCGCACTCTCTAACGTCATCGATACCCTCAATCAGCAGCGCTCAAACCTGCCCATCTTGCTGTGGGATTGCCGCGTTGAGCTACCGACCGACGAGGACGCACTCACCGACATGATTGGGGCGATCGCCACCAAAACGCTGCCCGCATCAATTTCAATGCCCGACCTGCTGAACGAAATCCAACAGGCGATCGCACCCCAGATCAAAAATCACGGCTCAAACCACAGCTAACAGCTAGCCCCAATCTCCAGGGCTCAATCGTCAGGCTAATTACAGCCCTAGGGCAGCGTCAAGCCTAAAAATTAGGGTAAGCGTAGGTTGGGTAGAACGAAGTGAAACCCAACAGATTTAAGAGTTTTGTTGGGTTACGCTGTCGCTAACCCAACCTACAAATTTAGATTTGACAGAGCCCTAGGGCGATCGCCTAGCGCTAGCCTAGCGATAATTGGTAAACTGTAGCGCCACCGGCAGATCTTCTTGGCGCAGCCGTTGAATCACCAATTGCAA
>DATNOW010000668.1:0-2130 GCA_036703515.1 Chroococcidiopsis sp. | reverse complement strand
CAGGTTTCCGATAACCCTTCTCCGCCTGGTCACATTCGCTTCACGTGGCAGCAGGGAACCCTGTTATTTACCGACCTGGCCGGGTTTACGCCGCTGCTAGAGGCCAATGCGGCCCAGGGGCGACGCGGGGCCGCACACCTGCTCAAGGTGCTCAACCACTATTTCTCAGAAATGATCGAAATTATCAGCAAGTCGGGCGGTGACTTGCTGGAATTCACGGGCGACGCCATGCTGGTGCAATTTTTGGCCGACGCCCAACGCAGCGATGTAGCCCAGGCCGTGCGGGCCGGGCTGCGGATGCAGCGGGCCATGGAGCATTTTTCTAACATTGAGGCGGCGAACGGTCAATATCAGCTAGGCATGCGGGTGGGGGTACACAGCGGGCGTTTTTTGACGGCCGATATTGGCACCCCGATTCGCATGGCCCACGTGCTGCTGGGCAAAACGGTGCAGCAGGCCAAACAGGCCGAGGGATCGGGCAAGGTCGGTCGCGTTTGCCTCAGCAAAGTAGAAAGCGATCGCCTCGGAGAACCGTTTCGCTATGAGCCGACGGATCTCAGCTACATGCTGGTCAACGATGACTTTTCGGCCGATCAGCTGGGGGAATACGACATCACCCTCAGCCGTCGTCGTCAATCGGGTCTAGTGCTGCTCGATCGCAGCGCCGAAGGGCTCTTGCTCGAAATTAACGAAGCCGTTAAGCGGGTCGAGGTGCTGGCTGGCTACGTGCCATCACCGATTTTGCGGCTATTGGTAGAAAGCGCGTCGCAGCGCCGGATTCCGCCCAATTTCCCCGAGTCGATTGTGGTGTTTGTCAATCTGCTGGGGCTGCCAGAGTCGGTTGATGCGGCCAGTCAAGAGGAGCTTGATTCGCTGGTGCGCAGCTTCTCGCGAGCGTTTTCATCAATTAATGCGGCGGTTAGCTCACGGGGCGGCATTTTGCAAAAGGTGACCTACCAACTGGTCGGCTCCGATATTTTGGTTTACTTTGGCGTGCTCACGTCGCGCACCGATGACGCGCTGCGGGCGGCCGATACGGCGATCGCCATCCGTGAAATTGTCAATCAGCTACCCACACCGTTGATCAACGACAAGCCGATCAACGTCGCCTGCCGGATTGGGATCACGCGTGGAGCGGTGTTTGCGGCTGAGATTGGTGAACCTCGCGGGCGGCGCGAGTTTAATATTTTGGGCGACCCGGTGAATACGGCGGCGCGGCTGATGACGCGGGCGGCCCCCCAGCAGATTTTAATGACAGAAGAGTTTTACGAGGCGATCGCCCCGCAGTTTAGCTGTGAAGCGCTGGGCAAGGTGTTCCTCAAAGGCAAAGCGGCCCCGGTGGGGATTTATTCCCTGCAAAAGCGGGCCGAGGAGTGATCCCCAGACTCGCCCAGGCTAATCTAGACTAGCCCAAGCGAACCCACTCCTCAAAGGTGGCGGGCATCTGCCAGCAGCGCAAGTCCCAGTCGTGCCCTTCAACGGCGATCGCCCCCGTGTAGCCCTCCTGGGGGTCCAGCAAATGCAGCGCCCAGCCCTTGGCCTCAGCCACGCTGCCAGAAATACTGACGAACCGAGCAGAATTGGGGCGATCGCCATCCAACAAGACTTCCACCTGGGCCACCGGCAGCGCTAAGCCATCGCCTGTGGCTTTAACATAGGCCTCTTTGCAGGTCCAATAGCGAAAAAAGTCGCGCTGCTGGGTAGGGGCATCGAGGGTTTGCAGATGAGCATGCTCACGGGACGAAAAAAAACGCTGGGCCAACCGATCGGCCGTGGGCATGGGGCGGATTTGCTCAATGTCAATGCCGATGCGGCGGTCTTGGCCAATGGCATAGAGGGCGATCGCCCCCGAATGGGACAGGTTAAACTGCACGGCCTGGCTGTCGCCATCGCCACCCAGCAACGGCTTGCCCCGCTCGGCATAGGAAAAGGCGATCGCCTGGGGATCGCAGTTAAGATAGCGCCCCAAAATCTGCCGCAGCAGCCCCCGACTGGCAATAAACCGCTGCCGATCGAGATCAAAGTAAAACCGGGTGGCGCGCTCTTGCTCATCGGCTGACAGCAAACCGTAGAGCATGGTTTGGTCAGCGGGCGATCGCTCTAGGCATGCTATCCAGACATGGACGCGAT
>DATNOW010000667.1:0-3406 GCA_036703515.1 Chroococcidiopsis sp. | reverse complement strand
ACTACCGGGCAACCGGCCAGCCCATGCTGACTGGTCAGCATAGCAGAACCGCCCACTAACCCCTGGGGATCGACCCACAGCGGCCGCCCGTTTTGCCAAATTTCGGTGTGCGATCGCCACTGCCCCGCAGCAAACTGTTCCCCCCGCGCACTGCGCCCAAACCGGACAATCTCCCAGCCAATCCATAGCGCCTCTTCAGCCAGGTCTACGCGCAAATCCTGGCGATAGAGCGCTCCGTCAAACACAATCGTCTCCTGCGGCAGCCATTCGAGGCAGGCCCCCGTCGCGATCGCGATGCGAGTGGTCTGCTGGGCGACTTTGCCATTGCTGCGATAAAGCTTGCCCGCCGCAGCCGTGGTAATCAGCCCGTGGGCCTGGGGATGGAGCGTAATCTCAGTGGCCAGGCGATCGCCCCCCACCACACCGCCTGCCGTATGCAGCGTCACCACATGGCACACCGCCTCCCCCTCTGGATAAAACGGGCGCTGCACCTTTAAGGGCGCTTGCATAGAGCTGTGGCTGAGCTGCGTTGCTCCCTGCTGCTGGGCAAACTCAAGCTGCAAATGCCCCTGCCACCCCGACGATGGGGCCACATCCTCTCGACACATCGGATTGACAGGCATAGGCTTAGAACACGCTCAAAAACAGCAGGGCAACAAAACTAACGCTGTTTACTATATCGCTTTGCTCACGCTCCACAACAGCCACAGCGCGCAATTTCAGCCCACGATCGGCCGTTTGCCAAGGTTTGCAGACTTACTCTCATTTGTGGCTCAGTTATTCTTAACCAGGCAACGCTAAGATAGGATTTAGTCGATTTCATCAATCCAAACGATCCTGTGTTAAACACTCTCGTTGCCGACTTTCAAATTATTTTTGAGCGTGACCCGGCCGCCCGCAATTGGCTAGAGGTCTTATTTTGCTATCCCGGCCTGCAAGCGCTCGTCTTTCACCGCATTGCCCACCGTCTGCACCGCTTCAAAATTCCCTTTATTCCTCGCCTGATCTCCCACATCGGGCGCTTTTTGACGGGCATCGAAATCCATCCGGGGGCAGCAATTGGTAAGGGTGTATTTATCGACCACGGCATGGGCGTGGTGATTGGTGAAACGGCGATTATCGGCGACTACACGCTGATCTATCAGGGCGTTACCCTGGGCGGCACGGGTAAGGAAAGCGGCAAACGTCACCCCACCCTTGGCGAAAATGTGGTGGTGGGCGCAGGTGCAAAGGTGCTGGGCAATATCGATATCGGCGCGAATGTGCGGATTGGGGCTGGGTCGGTGGTGCTGCGCGATGTGCCGGCCAACTGCACTGTGGTTGGCATTCCTGGCCGCATCGTCTACCGCGCCGGTGAACGCGTCGAGCCCCTAGAGCACGGCAAGCTGCCCGACTCCGAAGCCCAGGTGATCCGCGCCCTCGTCGATCGCATCGAGTCGTTAGAGCAAGACTTACAGGAGCTTAAGCAGTCGGCCCTGAGCGCCAGTCAGCCACGGGTACCCGCACTATCAGCCGCGCTGCACAGCAGCGTCAATCCGGCCAATGGCGGCCTGTATGAAGGTTATGGGGCAGGCGATCGCTCCTCGGAACCCGTTGCCGCAGCAACCGAGCAACCCTCGGCTAGCTGCCGACTGCGCGACAAGGTGATCGAAGAATTCCTCAACGGTTCGGGCATCTAGGGCGATCGCCTTATCATTGCTGACCTTTACTCGTTATTCTTTAATCATAATGAAACTTACAGCTCAGAATGATGATGGAAGTTTCAGTCACTTGGTACACCAAACGGTGCTCATCAGTAATCCGCCTTGACCAACATCCTTTTAACTCATACTTCAGCGGCTCCGGCTTACCAAGTCCCTTGAAAGGGTTGCGGAGGATGTCATCGATTAGCTTAACGATCTTGTCATAAATCTTTTTATCCTCTGTCGCCCAGGCATTAAACTGCTCAAAAGCCTCTCGTTCAAACGCGATATTGCTCATGCCATGCCTCAGGCGTGATGACCACTAGGTTATCCGAGCTTTTGGCTTCCTCTAAAGCTTGCAAGAGCCTAGCGCGATTTGCATCAGTCGAGAGCAAGTATTCAGTTTCGTCTAGATTATGCTGCTCATCATGCGGTTCAACGAGTACGATGATTTCTACCGTCGTACCTTCAGGTAGCTCTGAGGTTGGGATTTCAATCTTGCCATCCTTGCCGACAACAGCACGTTGCTTGATTCCAGTAATCATGAAATCGCTCCTATCAGCTCTAATCCAGGCGATGTTGTTATCATAACAACTCTGGTGCGATCGCCTTGGCTGTTATTGCCGCTATTGCTGCCTAACTTTTTGTCAGGCTAACGCTCGAAAGTTTTTCTCTGCCACGATTTCATCCTGCTGAGCCTAGGCTAAGAAGCGATATTTCTAAAACTCCGCGATCGTAAGTGAGACGCGCTCCGCGACTGTGCGGCAGCGCGTGGAGAATCTGCTGATAGGCATCCCAGGTTAATCCATGCAGCGTTACGCGCTTTTCACCCATGGGTAATGCATTAACCTCGCTGGCTCAAGTAATAGTCAAAGCGAGCCTTAAGCTGGTCGCTGGTTAAACCCTGCGCCCAATATTCAACTAGGGTGTGACCAAAGGCCCAGGCGTTGCGATCGGCGGGGTCGGGGTTTTCGAGCAGCAGCGTCCACAGCCCCATTAGATCGAAGCTGAGCGGGCTGGGTTTGCTGTTGAGCAGATTAAACAGGTCGTAGGCCATTTGCAGTTTGCCGATGACGACGGGCAGTTGCTCGACCGGGATCTGTTCGGCCAGCAGGTAGGCCAGGGTAGGCTGCCCGGTGGCGAGGGTTGAGATAAATTGCAGCACGGGGCTTTTGAGGAAGGCAGTCAGCCCTTGGGTAGTTGCCATTTGAAAGGTGTAGCGATCGATAATGGTGGCGGCCGCAACCGTGCGGGCATCTAAATCGTTGAGGAAGCGGGCCAAGCGAAGCTGCTTGGCTGGGGCGATCGCCTCCACCAGTGACAGCGACAGCCGATCGAGATTCCAGGGCGCACGGCTACTGGCGCGATCGCCCGTCACCACCGGCAACACGCGATCGCACCATGGCCCCAACTGCTCGACTCGATAGCGGGTGGCCTCGCGGATAGCCAACTCCTTGGGGCGATCGCCCTTCTCCCAGTCATAGGGCGGTTCCCATTCGCGGAACGGGCGCAGCCGATCGACTTGGGTGACAACGGCGATCGCCGGAAGCTGAGCCACGCTGTCGTGCACATCTTTGAGAAAGTCCACGTCCATTTGCAGGGCAGGGTCGAGGGACGGAGTAACCAGCAGCAGCACATCGGCTTGAGTCGCATAGTCGAGCACCTGGGCCCGAAATTCTGGGCGATTGACCTGCTCATAACCGGGTGTATCCCACAGGGTCAAA
>DATNOW010000666.1:0-4301 GCA_036703515.1 Chroococcidiopsis sp. | reverse complement strand
AGCGTCATCGCATTCATCACCGTGGCGATCATGCCGATGTAGTCAGCGGTAGCCCGATCCATCCCTGCCGCGGCCCCTTTGACACCCCGAAAAATGTTGCCGCCCCCAACCACAATGGCGACTTGCACACCGTCTTGCACCACTTCGGTGATCTCTTGCGCGATGCTATCGACGATGGCTGGGTCGATGCCGTAGGGCAAATCGCCCATTAGTGCTTCACCGCTTAGCTTTAACAAAACCCGTTGGTAAGTCGTGCCCATGGAGTGACAATTTTCTCAATCTAGTACTTTCCCCCTAAGATAACAGTAGAGATGACCCCTGTAACGGGTTCAAAACACGATTTAGAATCCTCCAATAGCATGATTCCGACCTGGATTAGGCGATTGCTTGGCGTAATCAGGGTTGCATTGGAGTAGCGTTAGGGCGCAGTCACTATTAAATTTGCCTTAAATCAGATTAAAGTCAGCCCCGAAGGTTAGGTTCGCCATTTGACAGAACAACCAACGGCCTTGGTTGAGGGAGTAACAATCACCTGCCCGTCTAACAATTGGGCGATCGCCTCAGCGAGATGAGCCGTTTCCACCGCTTCCGGCGCTTGGGGGTTATCGTCAATCAGGCCGCGATAGCGCAAAATCCCGGCTTGATCGATCAAAAACGCCTCCGGCGTGAGTTCTGCCCCAAAGCTTCGCACCACATCTTGGGTGACATCGCGCAGATAGGGAAAATTGAGCTGATGCTCGGTGACAAACAGCCCCATTTTCTCAAAACTATCGTCGGGATAGTGGCTGTCATCGTTGGCGTTGATCCCGACCAACGTTGCCCCCTGCGGCTGAATCAGCTCTTGAAGCTGCTTAAGGCGATCGAGATACATCCGCACATAGGGGCAGTGGTTGCACATGACAATCACGCCAATGGCCTTAAATTTCTCTAGATAGTGAGATAAATGATGGACAGAGCCATCGGTGCCCGGTAGCTCAAAGTCGGGAGCATAGCTGCCAATGGGCGTGCCAGTGTTTTCCATAGCAATCACAGAAGTAGATGGCGATTTCAGGAATTTTCAGGAACTTGCAGGAACCCGCAGGAACTTTGCAGAACTTGCACAGGCTCCCCTCGGCAGACGGATACTACGGATACTAGGGATATCTATCATCCAGTTGATAGCGCAGGGGAGCCTGAAGAAGGGGTTACCAGCCTTTGGCGATCGCTTGATAACCAATTAACTTATAAACCAATTTTGCGGCCGTGAATTCCGAAACGACAGAATCGACAATCGGCGCTAGCTCCATGACATCGCAGCCAATCACATCATGGGTGGCAAACACCCCGCGCAAAAAGGTCATCATGGCATACCAGTTCAGCCCGCCAGGTTCAGGGGTGCCAACGCCCGGAATCAGGGTAGGGTCAATGCCGTCGAGGTCGATGGTAAAAAACACCTTAGGGGTTTGAATGCTGGCGATCGCCCGCTCAATCCAGTCAGGCTGCACGGCCATCTCCCGCGCCCGAAAAACCGTCAGGTTCTTTTCTTTGATCAGATCGGCTTCTTCTTTGCAAATGCTGCGAATGCCAATCTGCACTGTGGGCAGCCCCATATCCACCACCCGCCGCATGATGCAGGCATGGTTGTGAATCGAGCCCTCATACTCATGGCGCAAGTCGCCGTGGGCATCAATCTGCACGACTGTAAATAGCTCATCCGGGTTGGCTTGGCGATAGGCCTCCACCAGCCCCGTGGTGATGCTGTGCTCACCGCCCAAGCCAATCACAAATTTGCCATCGGCAATCAGCTTCGCCACCGTCTCCTGCGTCACCCGCAGCATCTCCTCCGAGGGCACCGTCGTTTGGTTGCGCGTGTCAGCGATCGCATCGTGAGTATAAATCCCCACTTCCCACATTTCACGGTCTAGCTCTTCGTCATAATATTCCACCTGCTGGGATGCATCCAAAATGGCAGACGGGCCGTTTTCACAACCCCGACGGTAGGTGGTAGTTGCCTCAAACGCGATCGGCAAAATCACAACGCGGGCAGCCGCATAATCAGCAGCCACCTCAGCCCCTAAAAATGGTTTTTCAGTAACGGGCGTTTGGGTCAACATGACAAAACTCACTCCGAAGGACAGTAAGCAACACTTGATCCTGACACAATCTTGCAGCGAACGGCGCAGCAAGTTTCAGCATCCCACTTTCTAACTGATGAGCGCAGCCGAACCACACCTACCCACCAAAGGCATCAAATGTTACAGCTCCATGAAAACAAGCTAGATAAAATTTATTTATATCCGGATTTCAATCCTGCGTTTTGTTAAGTGGTGTATCTCGTTTGATTGAGCTCAACAGCTTGCGTTAGTCATCTCTTACTCTGCGCGTCCTACCCATGGTTGAAGTCCCAAAACTGGTGTTGATGATTCAGCCAAATCGGCTTCAAGGTCTGATTTGGCAGACCGTTCTCAAGTCTCAAAAGATTTCAGCTATTCAAGAAACGGCTGACAGCGACTTAACTAGCAGCATCAGTGAACTCAAACAAGCGGGGCTTACCCTCCCCGATCTGCTGCTGATTGACATCAACCAAGTTGGGTTTAATCCCTACTCGTTTTGCCGCTGGTGTCGAGACAATCACCCCGATGTCAAGATCGTGCTGACCAACAGCGCACAGCTTGAAATTTCGCCCCCAGAGCGGCAGTGGGCCCTCAATCAAGGCGCGGCCGACCTGCTGCCCGTCTTTCAGATCGAAAATCTGGTCAGCAGCGTTGCGGTAGGTACCAAGCGACTGTTGGATATTTTGGACTATCCCGATTTTGACAACGCAGCTCTGATCAGCACGCTGCTGCGGATGAAACGCGAATTTGATGCCCGTCGCTTTAAGGAAGCTAGTGGTGCGATCGCAGATTCGACTTCACCTGTCTCTGAGGTCATGGCACCGCCACTAAACGGGCTCCAGCCGACATCAGCCAACGGCAACGGCAACGGCAATGGCACGCCTGCACCTGCACCTGCGCCACCACCCCAACCCCAGCAGCCCCAGCAGCCTCCCACCGTCAAGCGCCAATATCGCGGCGTTTCTTATTAGAACTAAGGTGACGCGTCGAGTAGGGGCGGGTTTTGCCCAAATCTCTTCCGATAGAGTCTATTCAACGGCTAAACCCGCCCGTACGGTGCGTGGGTTGATCTGATTCGTCGTCCTTGGGTAAATGTTTTTTGGGCAAATTTTGTTGCCTGCGCCGCGCCTCAATCACCCCACGCTATTGTTAAATAGGGTTGGAAACACCGGCACCCGCGCCTGGGATCATATCGTGGCGCGTTATCAGGCATCTACCACAGGCATTTACCAGGAGACAAACCTCTGTCACTCGACGTTATCACCCTGCCGCCTAAAAGCGGCCAGCCTCCGAAAGGCTTGTTGATTTTGCTGCACGGCTGGGGAGCCAACTACCACGACTTGGTGGGGCTTTCTAGCTATATCGATCAGCCCGACTATCAGTTCTTATTTCCCAATGCGCCCTTCCCCCATCCCTATGCCCCTGGCGGGCGGATGTGGTACGGCTTCCCCGAAGATTTTGCCTTTCATGCCGAGTCAGACTTAGCACAACAGGGCGATCGCGAAGAAAGTAAGCAGCTTACCGAAAGCCGCCGCCTGCTGACTGAATGGCTGCATTCCCTAGAGGCAACCACTGGCATTCCCCTCTCGCAAACTGTGCTCGGCGGTTTCTCGCAAGGCGGCGCGATGACGCTGGACGTGGGCAGCCAACTGCCGCTAGCAGCGCTGCTGGTGATGAGTGGTTACCTCCACACGCCGCTGGCCTCGCTCGACCATCCTTTACCCCCGACCCTCCTCGTTCATGGGCGACAAGACCCCGTGGTGCCGCTGGCGGCGGCCCGGCACACCCACAATCAGCTGACCCATTTGCATACCCCCGTCACCTATCAGGAATTTGAGATGGGGCACGAAATTCCTGCCGACGTGTTGGATACGATGCAAAGTTTTTTAAGCGAAATTACCCTTGGATGAGGAGAAGTGACCCAAACAGCGTAGGATAGGGTTGAAGCGTATCTTTTGCTTCTTGTCAAGCTGAGGGGAGCGCTTTCACCGGGGAGGATTTGGATATGAACGGGACGACGTTTTCTGCGCAAGATATTGCTCGCATGAGCTCAGTCGAAGTGGCTGATCTGGCCAAGCGCTTAGAACAAGATGAATACAAGAATGCGTTTGACGGATTGAGCGACTGGCACCTGCTGCGGGCGATCGCCTTTCAGCGTCCAGAGTTGGCCGCTCCCTACATCTATCTGCTAGACATTGAACCCTACGA
>DATNOW010000665.1:0-2545 GCA_036703515.1 Chroococcidiopsis sp. | reverse complement strand
TTCGGGGGGATGCAGCCGTTCACCCTGTTTCATCACCGGCTGCAGCAGCGGGAATTCACCAGGAGCGGCCGCATCGTCAATCAGGGTGAGGCGATCGCCCTGCCACTGCCCAGCTTGGATCTGACGGAAAACCTGCTTGCGCCCCGGATAGGTGGCCTTGCCACTCGAGGCCTTCATCACCGGGATGCCGTCAATATCCACTAGCTTATAGACGCCGTTGACCGGTGTGCCGGTTACCAGTTTGGTGCCGATGCCATAGCCATCGATAGTAGCTCCGGCCTGCCGCAAACGCTGAATTTCGTATTCATCTAGATCCCCGCTGGCGATGATGGCCACATCGGGCAAGAGCGATCGCACTGTATTAGACAGGGTGACTAAATCCCCAGAGTCAAGCCGCACACCGCTCAACTCCAGATCGCCCGACCCCACGCGCTCGGCCAGGCGCTGAGCGGCATCGACGGGGTCGTAGGTGTCAATCAGCAGCGCCGCGTTTGGAAAATAGCGATGGAAGGCGATGAAAGCCTGGTCTTCGTTGCCTTCGAGGGCAGATAGGGCCATCACCAGGGCGTGGGCCATGGTGCCGCCGGGTTTATAGCCCAACTGGAGGGCTGCCAGCACATTTGAGGTGGTGTTCATGCCGCCAGCGATCGCGGCCCGTGCTGCCCACAGCGATGCTTGCGGGCTAAAAGCGCGGCGCGTGCCAAACTCCATCAGCAGCGCCTCCTCACCAATCTGATCGCGCATCCGCGCCGACCGCGTCGCCACGAGGGTTTGGTAGTTGATGGCATTGAGCAGATAGGTTTCCACAAGCTGGGCCTGCCACAGAGGGGCTTCGACCCTGAGCAGCGGCTCATCGGCAAACATCACGGTGCCTTCGGGCACCGCCCAGACATCCCCCGTAAAACGAGCATCGGCCAACAGCGACCAAAACGCGTCGGGCGCATGGGGAAAGAGACCGGTCGCCTGTAGCGCCTCAATTTGGGCGCTGCTAAAGCGAATCTGGCTGAGATAGCTTAACGCTTGCTCTAAACCCATGGCCACCACATAGCCAAAGTGCTCGGGCAGGCGACGGGCAAATAGCTCAAAACTGGCGCGGCGCTGATCGATACCCTCACCCACGTAGCAGGCCGCCATCGTGAGCTGGTAGAGATCGGTCAACAGACTATAGTCTTCAGGACACACAACAAGCTCTGGAGCATTCATGGGGTTTACCCTTGGGTGGGAGTGGGCAATAGCGGGGATTGGCGGAATGAAAAGATTTGGCGGAATTGGAAAAGGTGGAGGAATGGGGAGGAAGACGATATCTGTCCCTATCTCTTCCTATCGATGTTTCGATTATAGTTAATTTAACCAAAAATGACAGCCCCAAATTAGAAAATTAGCCAAAATATTTCTGAAGACGATCGGTAGAATCCTAGAGGAATAGGTCTAAAATTCCGTCTTGGAAGGGAAATCTGCCGGATTGGGCAAAATTGGCAACCGTCTTATTTACGCCTTATTTATGTTGAAATCAACTAAAATGAGCGACGGTTCTCCGCTGGGAATGAGAGCTGGGGCCGTTCTCAGGGGGATGCCCGGCATCAAAATCGCCAATTATCGCCAATCAGAGTTTCCTCGGGACTTTCAACACAAATCACTTGTCGCCGCTCTCGGTTTGGGGATAAGATTATAGACTGTGTAAATTTTTGAAATACAGGCAAATTTATGCCCAAGCTTAAAACTCGCAAGGCGGCTGCAAAGCGCTTTCGGCGCAGTGGCAGTGGCAAACTGCTGCGACGCAAAGCATTCAAGAACCACATGCTGGAACACAAGAATGCTGAACGTCGGAGCCGTCTGTCTAAGATTGCTCACGTCCATGAAACCGACGCGCCCAACGTTGAGTTGATGCTGCCCTACCTCTAAGGTAGGTCTGACCCTAACTTGGCGATCGCTCAAGTTTCCCTTGGATTCCTGTTTTGATCGACAGCTTTGATCGACAGCATTTTGATCGATAGCAATGGATCGTCTGATCCCATCGATTCGGCGTCAAAGGGGCAACAAAGATGCGTCTGCTGCCTCTGCCACGATTGAACTACCAAACGTAGACGTTAAGGAACTATCACATGACTCGCGTAAAACGCGGCAATGTTGCACGCAACCGCCGCAAAAAAATTCTCAAGCTCGCTAAAGGGTTTAGAGGCTCTCATTCTCGCCTCTTCCGCACGGCCAATCAGCAGGTCATGAAGGCGCTGCGTAACGCCTATCGCGATCGCCGCAAGCGGAAGCGCGATTTTCGTCGTCTGTGGATCACCCGCATCAACTCGGCGGCTCGGATTCATGGCGTGAGCTACAGCCAGTTGATTGGCAATCTGAAAAAAGCGAACATTGCCATCAACCGCAAAATGTTGGCGCAGTTGGCGATTTTGGATCCCAACAGCTTTGCCAAGGTGGTCGAGTTGGCCAATAGTGCCAAACGTTAGTTACGATAAGCCAGAGTACTGATGAAGATTGATTCTGAGTTTTACTACGCGAATGCTAAGCCGTAGTTTGAAGAGTGGTCTGATCA
>DATNOW010000664.1:0-2119 GCA_036703515.1 Chroococcidiopsis sp. | reverse complement strand
ATTTTATTGGCCGGTGAAGCCGGGGTGATCGAAGTGGCCCGCTATGGTGACGCCGAAGCAGTGGTGACGGGGATTGTCGGCTGTGCGGGGCTGCTGCCGACAATCGCCGCAATCGAAGCCGGTAAAGAAATTGCCTTAGCCAACAAAGAAACGCTGATTGCCGGTGGCCCGGTCGTGCTGCCGCTGGTCAAAAAACATGGCGTCAAGCTGCTGCCTGCCGATTCCGAACATTCTGCCATTTTCCAATGCCTCCAGGGCGTGCCAGAGGGCGGCCTGCGGCGGATTTTGCTGACAGCCTCCGGTGGTGCCTTCCGCGACCTGCCGGTCGAAAAACTAGCCACGGTGAAGGTGGCTGATGCCCTCAAGCATCCCAACTGGTCGATGGGCAAAAAAATCACCATCGACTCCGCCACCCTGATGAACAAAGGCTTAGAGGTGATCGAGGCTCACTACCTGTTTGGCCTAGACTACGACCACATCGACATTGTTATCCATCCCCAGAGCATCATCCATTCGCTGATCGAGCTGCAAGACACGTCGGTGTTAGCCCAGCTAGGCTGGCCCGATATGCGCCTGCCCTTGCTCTATGCACTGTCGTTCCCTGAGCGGATTGCCACCGCATGGGAGCCGCTGGATCTGGTCAAGGCGGGCGATCTGACCTTCCGCGCCCCCGATCACCACAAATATCCCTGTATGCAGTTGGCCTACGCGGCCGGGCGGGCCGGTGGCTCGATGCCTGCGGTGCTCAACGCGGCCAATGAGCAAGCCGTTGCGCTATTTTTAGAGGAGCGCATCCAGTTTTTGGACATTCCTCGCGTGATTGAGACGGTGTGCGATCGCCATCAGTCTCACAACAATACAATGCCGACTTTAGAAGATATCCTCGAAGCCGATCGCTGGGCCCGCCAAGCGGTGCTGGATGCGAGTGATGCCATCACAGGCGATCGCGTCGTTGTTGCTTAGGATCGTGAATTCAATAATTTCTATCAGTTATTTTCTCTAGCAGGGCGCACATCGGTGTGCCCCTACGAAAGAATTACAGGTGATTAAATCCATAATTCTGAGGAGCCTTGATCCCGTCTGCATTCTGGCATTATGCGTAATCCCTTTCGGCAGCTTAAATATTTACCCTGGCTGGCGCTGTTTCAGGCGGCGGCCCTGACCCTGCTGGCTGTGTCAGTTGTTGATATTGCGCTCATCATGGGGCTACGCATTGCCGTGATGCGGCAGGCGATCGTCCTGTTGTTTGCGCCGCCGCTGGGGATTTTGATGCTGATTGGCATATCCTCTGCCATTGGTGCACTAGCGGTCTATATCCTGCGGCGTTTCTTTCGGCGGCAGGTGATGATCAGCGTCGGGGTGCTGTGGGCACTGGTGCTGTGCGTCATGGTGTTGATGGTGGTGCGATCGCTTCTGCCCGTGCCGTCGCTGCTGATCCAGGCAAACCAGCTGTCGCTGGTGGGCGTCGTGTTGGGTGTTTTTCTCAGCCAGGGGCGGGTTTGGCGCTAATCGTGACCATACCCCATCGACGCAATCATGACGCTAGGATTTGCGCTTTCCACAGCACCCGCGCCCGCTGAATATCCTGCTAAATATAAGGCGTTACGTCTTCACCGCAGTCGTCTGCAAGGTATGACAACGCTCGGAACCGCAGCCCGACAAGCTGTTCATACAGCGGGTTGAGCTTGCACATCGGCGGAATGTGGACGATCTTTTTGCCAAACAGGGTGACATCACGCTCGAATGGGCATTGGGGCGGGATCATCTTGCAGAGAAAGCGGGCCACACGTGGATCGTGGATTTCGAGCCCGTCTAGCCAGTCTTTGACCGGATGCAGCACCGGGCTGCCGTGTTCGGGGTGGGGGCCGGTCAGCGAAGAGGCGATCGCCCCATCGGCCGTGGTATGCAGCGGATAGTTGAGGGTTTGTCGCAGCGATTCTAAAACCGTCGGCTGTTGCCCTAGGGCCGTGCAAAAGGTTTGCAGCATTTCATCTTCGGGCTGGGAATAAAGCCCGTCGGCGATCGCCACCATTACGGCAGTGCGCAGAAAATTTTCGCCCAGCGCCGCATCACCGGCAAAGCTGGCAGCGAGTTCTGCTGGGGTTAACGGTTCAAACGA
>DATNOW010000663.1:0-6659 GCA_036703515.1 Chroococcidiopsis sp. | reverse complement strand
GGCGGCAACACCGTCGCTGATTTGCGCACGATGCAGTCGAGCAGCGCGATTCCCTATAGTTTTGAGGCGGCCGTGACGGTGGCGGCGATCAACACCCACTGCCCCCGCTATCGCAACCAGATCGGGCGATAGGTGCGGTCTTGGGAAGGGGGTCGTGCAATTCTGGCAGTGAATGGCGTTCTGTAATGCCTAAACCAGAACAATAGCCCTGCAATGATAGTCCTGTAATGACCGCATGAATCTGCGTGGCGTTGGTACGATGAACTAGGAAAATTGTTCATCCGCAGCGCGATCGCACCATGATTCACAGCATTATCTATATCCTGGCGGTATTAGGGGCAAACTACACGACCACGCCAGAGTGGTTTATTCCACTGCCGATTTTTGGGCAGGTGGCCCTGGGGACGTTTATTTTTGGGGTGACGTTTACCCAGCGCGATCGCCTGCACCATTACGGCCGACCGTGGGTGTATGGCACGATTGCGATCGCGGCCTTTGCCAATTTGCTGATGAGTTCACTGCTGAGTGTGCCGCTGCGAATCATTCTGGCTTCGTTTACGGCAATTATCTTATCGGAAACGGCCGATACGGAAATCTATCAGCGATTGCTGGGCAAATCGTGGCTGGTGCGGGTGGCCGGCAGCAACGCGATCTCGGTGCCGCTGGATACGCTGCTGTTTTCAGTGATTGCCTTTTGGGGCGTGCTGCCGCTCTCAGACATTGTGGCGCTGCTGGTGGGTGAAACCCTGATCAAGTACCTCGTCGGGGCGGTGACGGCCCTCTATCGCGACAAGCGCGTCACCGCTGCGGGAAGTTGATGTCTCGATTGCCCCACCGACTTATAGCTTGCTGTTTTCAATCACCGCCGGTTCGGCTTCGGCGGCGGCTAGCCAGTCTTGCATGGCCGGCAACGCCCAAATGGCGTCGGCATAGGCTTGGGAAACGGGGTCGAGCGTCACCCCATAGGTGACAAAACGCGACACTACCGGGGCATACATAGCATCTGCAATCGTGAAGTGACCAAACAGAAAGTCGCCGCCTGTACCAAACTGTTCGCGGCAGCTGCGCCATAGGCTGGTGATCCGGTCGATGTTGGCCTGCACTCCGGGGGCCATGCCTTCACCGGGGCGGCGATCGCGGCAGCGCATCGACATATTTTGGCGCAATGGCACAAAGCCAGCATGCATCTCGGCCGACACACAGCGGGCGATGGCCCGTGCTTCGACGGATTCGGGCAGTAGTCGCTGTTCAGGAAAAAGTTCAGCAATGTATTCGCAGATAGCAATCGATTCCCAAAGGGTGCGACCGCCATGACGCAACACCGGCACCCGTCCCGATGGCGAATAGGAGTCAATTACTTCGTAAAACTCAGGCGTATCAAGCCACAGCTTTACCTCTTCAAAGTCGACCCCGATATGCTTGAGCGGTAACCAAGCCCGCAGCGACCACGATGAGTAGTTTTTGTTGCCGATGATCAGCGTAAATTCAGCCATGATGCAGTGATCCCCACGTGATGCGGTTCAAAAGGTGACGGTTCAAAAGATAGCTATTCAAAAGATAGCTATTCAAAAAAGAAGTTGCTGTCTGACAAGTGCCATAGATGATTTTGCGATTTTTTGCTGTGTACAGCAGAGGCAAAGTCATCCTTTGCCTCTATTGGATAGGTCGGTAAAAAAGCGGGACGAGCAACTGCCTTAGCTAAGAACCGAGGCAGATGCCGAGGCCGCGGGCGGTTTTGACCAGGGTGCCGTTGGGGTCTACGGTGCTGTAGGTCGAGATGGCGTCGGTGATCGGCACGCTGACGACCTGCCGATCTTGCCAGGTCACCATGTGATCAAATTTTTCTTCGGCGATCAGGTCTACGGCGGCGACGCCAAAGGCGCTGGCCAGCAGGCGATCGAGGGCGGATGGAATCCCTCCCCGCTGCACGTGCCCCAAGACGGTAACGCGGGTTTCGATGCCGCTGCACTCGGAGATTTGGTCGGCCAGATATTGCCCGATGCCCCCGAGGCGACATTGCCCCAGGCGATTGGTATTGGTGACGGGTTCGCCGGTTTCGGTGCGCACGGCTTCGGCGACGATGATTACGGAGAAGTTTTTGCCTTGCTCATGCCGTTCTTTGAGGGTGTTGCAGAGGTTGGCGATCGTGTAGGGGATTTCGGGGATCAAGATAATGTCTGCGCCACCGGCAATGCCAGCGCTGATAGCAATGTGGCCAGCGTCGCGGCCCATGACTTCGAGGATCATGGCGCGGCTGTGGCTGGCGGCGGTAAAGTGCAGGCGATCGAGGGCTTCGGTGGCGATATTGACGGCGGTATCAAAGCCAATGGAGCGTTCGGTCAGGGCGACGTCGTTGTCGATGGTTTTGGGAATGCCGATCAGGTTCCAGTTGCCGATCGCGGCCAGCTTGCGCAGGATTGCTAGGCTGCCGTCGCCGCCGATGCCGATCAGGGCGCTCAGCCCCAGGGTGTGATAGGCCTGGGCGATTTCTTCGGAGCGATCGCAGATGCTGCCGTCGGCCATGGGAAAGGCAAAGGGGTTGCCTTTGTTGGTGGTGCCTAGGATGGTGCCACCGATGGTGAGGATGGGGTCTACTTGGGCAATATCGAGGGCGATCGCTTCGGGTGGGGTGGTCATTAACCCTTGGGTAGCCCGACAAATCCCCAATACGTCCCAGCCATAGTGTCCGGTGGCGCGATGTACCACTGCCCGAATTACAGCATTTAAGCCTGCACAATCTCCACCGCTCGTCAAAATGCCAATGCGCTTGCGTGTTCCCATAGCAGTTCCCTAGTTCGTTCCCTAGCGTGTTAACAGGGGGTGATTGCGTGTGTTGCGAAAGCAACGGATGAGCCGCCCGCGAGTTCTATGAGGCTGGGGCGATCGCGTTACGGTTGCTGACACGAATCGCTAATCAGATTACTGCCTGTTGGTCTGTTGATTGGGGGTTGTCATGGAATTTTAAGCTGGCGGCTGCGAGGTGTTGAGGAGTGTTGAGAATTTGGGTGGGGATAGACATAATTCAATACAAACGGGGTGAACAGACTTTTATGAATCTGCGCATGTCCTTTAAAAATTAAGAGCCAAAACCAACAGCTAAAACCAACAGCTAAAACCAACAGCCAAAACCAACAGCCTTGGGGGTTCCCCCCAAACCCCCAGCGGAGGGACGAAGCGCGTCCCTCCACACCTCCCTCCGCACGTTTTGGCTGGTTGGGTCTTGTTTGAGCGCTTCGCATTGCAGGGGCCAGCTTTGGTTGTAAGGTTGGGGCTTCTCTCAATGTTGACTTCCAGGTGGGTGAGCGCAGCCGAACCCCACTCTCTCACCCTCTCATTTCTGTAGTTCAGCTAAAGTTCCGCCCGGTTCTAGAGATGACTTTCTAATATAGAAGGCGAGGGCTGATGGCGATCGCCCCGGTTTTTAAGGACAGTTGCCAAATTCACCCTCCGAGCCGTGCTTGGACGTTGTACACCAGATGGGTCAGGAAGGGATTGATGGATGAGTTTAATCAACAGGAATTGAGCCATGCCTATGCGCTCGATCGCGACTGCACGACGCTATCGCGCCATGTGTTGCAGCAGCTTCAGAGTTTTTCGTCGGATGCGCAAGACTTGAGTTTGCTGATGAGTCGGATTGCGCTGGCGGCTAAGTTTATTGCTCGCCGTTTGAGTCGGGCTGGGCTGGTGGAAGATGCGCTGGGTTTTACTGGACGCACCAATGTGCAGGGTGAAGCCGTCAAGAAGATGGATATTTACGCCAATCAGGTGTTTATCTCGGTGTTTGAGCAAAGCGGTTTGGTCTGCCGGTTGGCGTCTGAGGAGATGGAAAAGCCTTACTACATCCCCGAAAATTGCCCGATTGGGCGCTATACCTTGCTCTACGACCCGATCGATGGTTCGTCTAACCTCGACACTAACCTGAATGTGGGCGCGATTTTTGCCATTCGTAAGCAGGAGGGCGAAGACCTCGACGGTACGGCCAGTGATCTGCTGCAAGACGGGCGCAAGCAAATTGCGGCGGGCTACGTGCTATTTGGCCCCAGCACGATGCTGGTCTACTCGATTGGGACTGGGGTGCATTCCTTTACCCTTGATCCCAGCTTGGGTGAGTTTATTTTGTCGAGCGAAAATATTCGAGTGCCGGAGCATGGCCCGATCTATAGCGTCAACGAAGGCAATTTCTGGCAATGGGATGAGTCGATTCGAGACTACATTCGCTATGTCCATCGCCATGAGGGCTATACGGCGCGCTATGGCGGCGCGCTGGTAGGCGATTTCCACCGGATTTTGTTTCAGGGTGGGGTGTTCCTCTATCCCGGTACGGTGGCCAAGCCGCAGGGCAAGCTGCGTTTGCTTTACGAATCGGCTCCGCTGGCCTTTTTGATGGAGCAGGCCGGGGGGCGCGCCAGCACCGGCACGCAGGAGGTGTTGGATGTGGTGCCCGATCGCCTCCACTACCGCACGCCGCTGGTAATCGGCAGCAAGGACGATGTGGCCCTAGTGGAATCGTTCATTCAAGAACGCAAGCGCATCGACCAAGACCATGAGCTGCTGGGCGTTAAGAGCTAGCATCCTCCCCCTTGCATGGTTAACGCGATCGCCCATAGCCCCGATCCCCATGTTAGCGATCGCCTCTTAACCCTTGTAGGACATCCTATTCAACTCCCCACTCCTGAATCCTTCTAACCCTCAACCCTCCAACTAATTCCCTATGATCAATCTCCTCGAAAACCCCCTTCGCGTTGGGCTACAGCAAGACCGCATCCCCGAACCCCAGATTTTGGTCATCTTTGGCGCGACGGGCGACCTGACCCAACGTAAGCTCGTTCCGGCGCTTTATCAAATGAAGCTTGAACGTCGCCTGCCGCCCGAGTTTTCTATCGTTGGCGTAGCGCGGCGCGACTGGAGTACCGACTTTTTCCGGGAGCACATGCGCGAAGGCGTCGAGCAATTTGGTGGCGGCCTCCGCAACGAGGAGATCTGGAACGATTTTGCCCAAGGGCTATTCTACTGCCCAGGCGACATCGACAACGCCGAAAGCTATCAAAAGCTCAAAACCTTCCTCGAAGACGTTGACGCCCAGCGCGGCACACGCGGCAATCGCGTCTTTTACCTATCGGTAGCCCCCCGCTTTTTTGGTGAAGCCACCCAGCAGTTGGGAGCCGCCGGGATGCTGCCCGATCCCCGCAAGCAGCGCTTGATTATTGAGAAACCGTTTGGCAAAGACCTCAGCTCTGCCCAAACCCTCAACCACGTTGTCCGCCAAGTCTGCCAAGAGTCGCAGATCTACCGCATTGACCACTACCTCGGCAAAGAAACCGTCCAAAACCTGATGGTGTTTCGGTTTGCCAACGCCATTTTTGAGCCGCTGTGGAATCGCCAATTTGTCGATCACGTTCAGATCACTGTGGCAGAAACCGTTGGTTTAGAAGGGCGGGCCGGCTACTACGAAACCGCCGGGGCGCTGCGCGACATGGTGCAAAACCACATCATGCAGCTGTTTTGCTTGACGGCAATGGAGCCGCCCAACGTACTCGACTCCGACAGCATCCGCACCGAAAAAGTCAAAGTGTTGCAGGCCACCCACCTCGCTGACTTAGAAAACCTGGAGTTTTCCGCCGTGCGCGGGCAGTACATGAAAGGCTGGATGGGCGGCAAAGAGGTGCCCGGCTACCGCGACGAAGACGGTGCGAGCCCCACCTCCACCACCCAAACCCATGCGGCCCTCAAGCTCTACGTCGACAACTGGCGCTGGAAAGGGGTTCCCTTCTACGTGCGGACAGGTAAGCGCATGCCCAAGAAAGTATCGGAGATCGCCATTCAGTTCAAAGAAGTGCCGTTTTTGATGTTCCAGTCCGCGGCCAAGCAAGCCAACCCCAACGTCCTAGCGATGCGGCTACAGCCCGATGAAGGAATTTCAATGCGGTTTGAGGTCAAAACCCCTGGCAACTCCCTGCGCACCCGCTCCGTAGACATGGACTTCCGCTATGAATCGGCCTTTGGCCAACCCAGCACCGACGCTTACAGCCGCCTGCTAGTTGACGCCATGCTCGGGGATCAGACCCTGTTTACCCGCGGCGACGAGGTCGAAGCCTCGTGGCGCATCCTCACCCCACTGCTAGAGGTGTGGGACGCCCCCGCCCATCCCGATTCGATCCCGCTCTACGAAGCCGGCACCTGGGGCCCCGTCGAAGCCGAGCTACTACTCAACCGCGACGGCCGCCGCTGGCGCAGACTCTAGCCCTTCACCTTTCACCCTTTACCCTTTACCCCTTACCCTTCACCTTTTTCCCACGCCCTCTCTCCCTCCCTCCCATGCAGGCAAGATGCCTGCACCACACCCTTTATCCCTCTCCCACCCACCCCCTAAGCAAACCCCATGAATACACCCCTCGTTGCCCTACAAAAGCCAAAAGACATTTCCCTGAGCGAAATCGAAGCCGAACTCAGTCAAATTTGGAAAAGCCAGCTTGGCGATAGCATCACCCCTGTGGCCACCCGCGCTACCACCTTTAGCATGGTGATCTACGAGCCTGAAGAATTTCAGCAGCTTCTAGCCGCCCTTGGGTTTTATAACGGCCCAATTGACGGCATCCACGGCCCGCTAACTAAGACGGCCGTGCGGCAGGCGCAAACGACCTATGGACTGCGCATTACCG
>DATNOW010000662.1:0-2193 GCA_036703515.1 Chroococcidiopsis sp. | reverse complement strand
CAGTCGGTCTAGAGCAGTCGGTCTAGAGCAGTCGGTCTAGGGCAAGCGGGACTAAACAATTAAGAAGGCGATCGCCAGGGCAATGGTCAGCAGGAGGGCGATCGCAGTGGCGCTGCCCGTCGATAAGTCACGGGTCGATCGGGATAGATCCTTGGTGTAGTCGCACTTCAAACAAACCCAGGTATGGTCGTCTTTTTCGACAAATTCTTCTTCGCCGCACTTCGGGCACTTGGCGATGACGCTCCGACGAACTACGTTATCCATAAAGAGCCTCCGAGTAGTGAATGCGGTGGAGTGAATGCGATAAATGTTTAGCTCAGATATTTAGCTCAAGCCATGGCGTCCTCGGATAATGGCGAAAATCGAGCGATCGCCAAGGTGTATGGTTTCACCCTAGTAGAGGAAGTTGACGAACTTGTGAGGATCGCAGCCTTGGGGGAAGATCGTCTGACAGCCGCGCTCTTACAGCACATGATGTTTTGAAAGATTTTTTGAAAGCAAGACGAAGCCGTACTTTCAAAAAATCAGAATCTGGTTTTATTGAGAATCTGGTTTTATGGAATCCACAGCCCCTAGCCATTGCCGGTCAAGCCACACACTACCGGTCAAGCTATACACTAAAAGTCAGCGTCCTGCCCGCCTGGAGTTTTAAGGTTGTCGTCGTCTCGCCATCGCGCCCATCCGCCGCTTGAGTTTATTCCCCAACGCTTTAACCCACTGGTGTGGTGGGCCATGCAGGCGGCTCTCCCCGTGCTGCTGCGGGCCCACACGCGCCCCTGGCTGCCGGCCGGCATCGCCCAGGTCGAAACCCACAATGTGGAAACGCTGGTCGAGCTTTACCGTCAGTTTCAAGCGGGCAAAATCCGGTTTTTGATGGCGTTTCGCCATCCCGAAGTCGATGATCCCCTGAGTATGCTGCACCTGCTGTCGCGGGCCGTACCCCAAACGGCGCGGCAGCAGGGAATAGCGTTGCGATCGCCCGTCCACTCCCACTTTATCTATGAACGGGGGATGACGATTTGGGCCGGAGAGTGGCTGGGCTGGCTGTTTTCACGCATGGGTGGCTTCCCCATTCATCGCGGCAAGCGGCTCGACCGGGTCGGTCTGAAAACAGCCCGACATCTGTTTGCCCACGGTCGTTTTCCGATCACCGTTGCCCCCGAAGGCGCGACCAATGGGCACAGCGAAACCGTCAGCCCGCTAGAGCCAGGAGTGGCGCGGCTGGGGTTTTGGTGCGTGGAAGATTTGCTCAAGGCCAATCGCCCTGAAACGGTGCTGATTGTGCCGATTGGGATTCAATATCGCTATGTCAAACCGCCCTGGGCGCGGCTCGATTGGCTGCTGAGGCAGCTAGAGGCCGAGACGGGGCTATCGGTGCAGTCGGATATGGGGGCGATCCTGGCCCAGCCTGAAACCCGAGAAACCAAAACCCGTGAAGCCATAGTCTATGAGCGGCTGTTGCGCCTCAGTGAACGTGTATTGACGCTAATGGAAGCATTTTATCGGCGGTTTTATCACCAGGAATTGCCAGACGTTTCGCTCTGCAATCCCATTGCCGATCCCCTAGGGAATCCTATAGTGAATTCCACGGTGAATTCCATGGTGGATTCCACAGCGAATCCCACAGACAATCCCACGGCAAATCCCACAGCGAATTCCCCGACCGATCCTGCCGCCCAGCTACACGTCCGCCTTCAGGTGTTGCTCGATGTGGCGCTGCGGGTGCCCGAGCGACACTTTGCCCTCGCCTCAGAAGGGACGCTGATCGATCGCTGCCGCCGCCTCGAAGAAGCCAGTTGGAATGATATCTACCGCGATGACTTGCCCGATCTGGGGGTGCTGTCGCCCCTAGAGCGCGGTTTGGCCGATTGGCTGGCCGAAGAGTCGGCCCTAGCGATTCGCCATATGCGCTTGGTCGAAAGCTTTGTTGCGGTCACCAGCCGCTATCTGCAAGAGAAACCCACCGTCGAGCGCTTTGCCGAACTGGCGCTGCTGCTGTTTGATTTAGTCGCCCGCCTGCGGGGCGACAAGCTGCCCCAGCGTCCTCGCCTGGGCTGGCGGCGATCGCACATCACCATTGGTGAACCAATTTCGGTCAGCGATCGCTGGCCCGACTATTGCGCTGGTCGGCAATCGGCCAAGGCTGCCGTTACGACGTTGACTGAAGATTTGCAGCGATCGCTGCAAGGGTTA
>DATNOW010000661.1:0-3331 GCA_036703515.1 Chroococcidiopsis sp. | reverse complement strand
GATGGTTAGATTATCAACGACTAGGGGATAGTTCTGATAATTTGAGCAATGTCCACATCAAATCTTGATGAGTTTTATGCTGATAAATCAGGTATCGCTTCACGTCTGATAATTCGCTTCGAAATAGCCGCAATTCTCAATAGCCGCGGCTCTGGATCATAGTTTCATTAATTTGGTATGGCGGGTTACGCGTTGATTCTAAGGAATAGAAATTAAAAAGGTTTGGTTTTACGTCTTTTGTTTGTCATTTTTGTTGTCTTTAGGAAGTGCGGGTTGCGTAGGCGATCGCCCCACCCCATTTGGTTTCACGGCAATACTGAGGTGGTTTTCAAGAAGGAACATTCCTGTAAGGGCAGGTTGGCCAATCCATCGACGGGTACAGAAGGGAATCGGCTAAATCTGCCCCTACAATGCGGCAATATTTTCTCTCAAAAATCTCCTAATTTCGCTACAAAACTTGTTTTATGCCACTAGCTGTAGATGCTCTCGATACCAGGCCAATGTCTGCTGAATCGCCGTTGCTAACGGCGTCGCATGGTTGCCAAAGGCTTGAACATATTTGCTGTGGTCTACGACAAACGGGCGCTCAAATTCATACATCATTTCGACGGTTTCCCGCGCTTCAGGAATAAACAGCCCGCCCAGCCACATCATCCATTTGCCCATGCCGTCCATTTTGGCTGCATGCCCCGCTTGCTCAAACGCCAGGGTGAGAAACTGGCGAGTCGTGACGGTTTCGGCATTGGGAACATGCCAAATCTGCCCTAAAGCTTCGGGGCGTTCCCCCAATACCACTAACGCTTGACCAAAATCATCGATAAACGTGTAGGTGTGGGGCAAATCTAAGTTGCCAACGGCCGATGCGGTTTTGCCCGTCAGCACTGCCGGAAAGACGCGATCGCCCATCACTGAATCTAATACGCCAGGGCCATAAAAGTCTGAACCCCGGGCGATCGCCACCTGCACGACTCCCTGCTGATGGGCTGCTAGCAACGCTTCTGCCATTTGGGCGCGGGTGCGCCCTTTGCGGGTAGTAGCCGCGTTAGGCAAATCTTCGCGCATGGGGCCATTGACGGCTCCATACATATAAAGGTTATCGCCCACAATCAGCTTGGCCTGATTGGCCGCCACCCCGGCCACGATGCTGGCCTGAAGCTGTGGAAATAAAGTGGGCCATTGCGTATAGCCAGGCTGAGCGCATTGATAAACAACGGCGGCACCTTGGGTGACGGCTTGCGTATTTTCAGGCTGATAGGCATCGGCTGCGATCACCTCTACCGATGCAGGCACCGTCGCCCGACCGCTGCGGTTAACCATGCGAATGTGTACATCCTGTTTCAACAATGCTCGTTTCAATAATGCGCGCATTACCGACTGGGCTAACGGGCCTGTACCAAAAATGACGTGCAGTTCTTTGTTAATGGTCATAGTGCTTTCCTGGCAATGATCGATAACTTGGTCTGATCGGCAAAGCGCCGATTTAACGCGAAATTTAGCGATAGATTTAACGACAAAACATTTATTCCTCTAGCGCGATCGCCAGCGCAACAGAGCCACTCCGAGCAGCAAAAACCACAGTTGTAAAACGCTTACCGATACGCTGATAAATGCACCCAAATCTCGCCCAAACAACTCGGTGAGCTGCACGGCCAATAGCGCAGCCGACACCAAGCCAAAAAATCCTAACCAGCGAGAGACCACTCTCGTTTTTAGAATAGTCATCGATGCCAGCACCAGCCAGAGCGCTGCAAATAGGCTAACGCCCAGCACTTCACCCACAGATCCGGCATAGTCATTGAGCACGCGATAAACCACTGCGATCGCCTCTCGGCTGGCCGCCGTTGTCGTGGGCGCGGTATAAAGTGTCGCCAACGCTGGCATCGCCACCAGCCAGCGAATAATCCCCAAACAGCGCGTCACCATTGAAGCCAACCCAAACCCGGTCGCAACGCGTGCCCAGACAGCATCGGTTTTGCCGTTGCTCAACACCTGAATCGTCAACCAAGCCACCACCCCAAAAAGAATCGAATAGGCCAGATACAGTAAGTAGCCAAACCGAACGGCAGCAGCCTGTTGCACCAGCAGTGGCAGCATCTCTTCTGCCGGATTGCCCAAACTTTGCGGCCAGCTAATCGCCTGTCCTAAAATCACAACCGGGGCAAACAGCAGCAAACTTTCCGCCACCAATACCCAGCCCGTCAGGCGATATAACCCTTTTTTTGACAAATTTTGCGATTGCTTTTGCGATAAGTCCTGCAACGAATTGCTTGCGTCAGACATGGCGGTTAAACCCAGTAATGAAGTGAACTGAGCTAACCTTAGAGTCTCTCATTGTGTGAGAGTCAAGCGGATTGCGATCGCCCTCCCCGACGGTAATGATCTCTGTGGACGAAAACCGGGTAAAAAGCAGGAGAAAAAAGCGATCGCTATCCTCAAAAGCACACATTATTCAGAAGAAATCTTTACAAATAAAGCCAAATTCTGATTCTAAAAAATAGCAAACGCTGTATGACTAACGCTAGCCAAGGGCACACTATGGGCCAGTCCTATCAATGGCTAATGAGCATTTCTGCATTATGAAAAATCGCATAGCCTTATTTGCAGCTTCGCTAACAGTTTTGTTAATCAATTTGCAGCCTGGACAGGCCCTTGCACAGACCGATCCAGACTACCAAAACGAAGTTGAAAACAACACGGTTTGCAGCTTTATTAACAGCAATAGTGTCAATGTGCGACAAGATCCCAGCACGCAGTCGCCGGTCGTCACTCAGCTTAACCGTGGCGATGGCGTTCGAGCCTTGGGGCGCGAGGGCGATTGGGTGCAGTTGGCCGCGCTAGATTCGGGTATCGCACCCGAACCCTACACTCCTCTCTACGGCTGGGTTTCCAATCAGTACATCAATGGTTGCTCTGAAGATCAGTTTGATATGTGGAGAGACTAAGCTAGCCACAGCATAGGCTAGCGACCCCGGTTGCGGTGCGATCGCCCATCTGCTCGCCCATCTGCATTGAAGCTACAGCAGAGGCGATCGCACTCACAGCGCAAAAAGAGCGGTTGTTATACTAAAAGCAACCTTAGTTTTTGTGAGTTGCTATTCAAATAATTGGTGGCACCATGACTCAAATTTCTGTACCAAAACCGTCTCATTCGTCTAGACCTCAAAAAGAAACGGTGGTAACCGCTATACATCTAAAGTTAGGTCGCCATCATTATGAGGCGAGAACCTTTGATGGTGGTGAAACATCGACAATTTCTGTGGAAAAAATAGAGGATAGTTCTGGTCAGGAAATTACACCCGTTTGGGAAACAGATTGGGTAGAAGTTGCACCT
>DATNOW010000660.1:0-3933 GCA_036703515.1 Chroococcidiopsis sp. | reverse complement strand
ATGGCTGAAAACCCGCCCACTCCGGCTAGGGCAAACAGGGTCGGCACGAACTGCGTGGTGACGAAAGCCATGCTAATCAAGCAGGCGGCTACACCAATCGAGCCATACAGGCTGAGCTGATCGCGGGCAATGCGTTGTCCGCTGTGGCCAATGACGACGGCACCGATCGCCATGCCCACCCCGCCTGCGGCCAGCAAAAAGCCAAACTGAGACGACTTGATCGCGGGCATCACCTCTGCCAAGCGCACGGCCAAGACGGCCAGGGCTGCAAACAGCGAAAACAAAATCACCAGTTGCAGCATGGCCGCTCGCACGCGGGGCTGTTGCTTGAGGAAGCGGAAGCCATCGCGAATGTTGCCAACGACATCGGGCATGGGACGATCGTCGGGTTCGTCGGCTTTTTCTTTAAACCGCAGCAGCAGCAGCAGCAGACCGGCAATGCCATAGCTTGTGCCGACGAGTAGCTCTTTGCCCACGTCAGGGCTGGCCACGCTGAACTGGGAGAACAGGTGATCGGCGATCGCCAGCAGCGGTTCACCGACCGCAAAGCCGATGATTACCGACGCCATCATCGTCGTCGTGTAGAGCGAATTGGCCGACAGCAGGTGACGACGTTCCACAATCGAGGGAATGGCCGACTGCTCAGCGGGGGCAAAAAACTGGGTCAGGGTCGAAATCAAAAACGTAATCGCCAACAGCAGGGCAAAGCCAATCGGCGTTTCCCCAATCGGGGCCAGCCCGCTCGACAGCCACAGCAGCACAGGGATGGCCAATACCAGCCCGCCCCGCAGCAGGTTGGTGACCACCAGCACGGCTTTTTTTGACCAGTGATCGACAAATACGCCCGCCACGGAGCCAAACAGCACCGCCGGAATCGTAAACGCGATCATGATAGACGACACCCAGCCGCTAATCGACTGATCGCCGCGCTGAAAGCGGCTGTCAATCAGCATGATCATCAAAACGAGGTAGACCTTATCGGCCAACTGCGAAAACACCTGTCCTGCCCACAGGGCCAAAAAGTCGCGATTGCGCAACACCGGCAAAAAGCCGTTTTCTGAGGGCTGATCGGGGGTGGGCTGTGGGGTGTCTGGCGGCGGGTTGGGTGGGGTTGGCGGAGTCGGCGGCGATGTCTCTAGGGAAGTCTGGGTTAGCTCAGCCGGCACAGCGTTGGGCAAACTGTCGGGTGTGGCAAGACCGTTCTGTGGAGGGGCTGCTTCGACATTTTGTCCAGGTTCTGTCACCCCCGGTTCTGTCACCCCTAATTCGGTCACTACAGGCTCAGTTGCCATGGGTTCAGTGACTGCGGATTCAGTGACTGGGGAATCGGGGACTGCGGGTTCAGCCACGACAGGCTTAGCTGGCGTGGGCAGGCTCGATGACACCAGTCCACCGCTGGAGGCGCTGGAGGTGTTGCCATTCCCATGAGTCTCACCCCGCAATTCGGCAGCGGTCTGTGATGACCAATCTTGATCCAGCTGACCAAGTAAAAGATTGTCATTTTCTAGGTCTGAATCAAACCGTTGCATTATGGGCATGAGGGGTAGGGCTGAAAGCAGGTGTCGATTAGTGTGGCGGAGCGGATTGGGCGTTCAAAGTGGTATTGGGCGTAGTGCCTCAAAATCCGCTCAATCGTCAACCACAGTTTGTCAGAGGGGACAGCCGGTAAGGCTTCGGGGTCGAGAGCCAGGGTGCCATCGGGTTGGATCAGGTCAGGCTGGGCCAGCGACTGAAATAGCGCCAACTCGCGGGCGTTGAGCATCATCAGTGGATCAGGGCGGCGGGTAGCCTGGGCAGCAACGTAGGGAGGGGCTTGCTCGACAACGCGCCGCTTGATGGGGCTAGGCGATTCTGCATCCGTGTTTCCACTCTCTAATCCTACGCGGGAAGTTGACGTTTTTTTGAGAACCGGCCGATCGCTTTGTGACAGCTTTACAGTGCCACCAGCCTCGGCGCTAAACCCAACCTGCCACTGGGGAACGGCGAAATTGGGCAGGAGCGGTTCTTGGCTGAGACAACAGACATGCACCCGCGGCTCTAGCCCAGCCAGCAGCAGCAGATGGTAGGTCGTATGAATCAGACAAGGCAGCGTGACGGTGTGCGACAGCGTTTCTACTCGGCGCAGTCCCTCGGTTAATAGCGTAAACAACTCGTCTTGGGGTTGGTCGCTGAGGGCCTGACATAACACCAATTCTGCCAGATATTGCCCGGTGGTGAGCTTTTTCAGGTCTTGACTCAAGCCCACAAAATTTTCGATGCTTTCGGCCTGGATGATTTTATCGAGGCTGCGCCCTTTGACAATTAATAGCTGGTTGACCACAAATAGCCCGCTCCTGCCCCGCAGGGTTGACTGATGTTTGCGGGCACCGGGGGCAACGGCACGAATCAGGCCATGCTCTTTGGTGAGGACAGTCAAGAGGCGATCGCTTTCTCCAATGGGGCTACATTTGAGGTTGATGCCAGTGGCTTTGTAGGTTGCACTCATGCAAGGTTAATGGGCAATTCCGAGGGCAAGGGGAAGAGAGAGTGGGTGGGAGATGCTCTTCTCTAATTATCGGTGCCCGATGAGGAAATCGTGTCCCGCTGACGGACTAGATCGGGGCCGCGCGAGGTACCGAGTCGGGTTGCCCCGGCCATAATCAGATCGAGCGCTTGCTCGGCGGTGCGAATGCCGCCGGAGGCTTTGATGCCGACCCGGTCGTGGGTGATTTCTTTGAGCATTCGGACATCTTCGACGGTGGCTCCGCCATACCAGCCCGTGCTGGTCTTTAGAAAGGTGACGCCTGCATCCATGCAGACATCGGCAGCGATCCGCTTTTCTTCGGGGGTGAGCAGGGCGGTTTCGAGGATGGCTTTGACGAGCAGCCCGGTTTCTTCGCAAATCTGGGCGATCTCACGGTGCAATTCTTCGGTTCTGCCGGTTTTTAGCCAGCCGAGGTTGAGCATTACATCCAGTTCGGTCGCGCCGTTTTCGGTGGCTTCTCGGGCTTCAAACAGTTTGACCGCCGAGGTGGTGGCCCCCGTCGGAAAGCCAATCACGGTGCCAATGGCGGGACGTTTGTTGTGCAGTAGCTCGGCGGCTTGGCGGACATGCACCGGAAACACGCAGACCGACGCAAAGCCAAACCGCTCGGCTTCGTCGCACCAGCGGCTGACATGCTCTTCGGTTGCGGTCGGGTTGAGCAAGGAATGATCAATAAAGGCTGCCAGTTCAATATCGTCGGGGCGGATGGAGCGCATAGGAAAATTATCGTTTCGGTGAAGTGGGGTGGGAATTGTAATGCGGGGGCGATCGCCTAACGATGCCGCCAGATCAAGACCCGATAGCACTATATCGCCATTGTTAAGGAGTATGGGGTGTTGGTCAGCGGCGGGGCAGAATTCACCTAAATATCTTCCGCTAGAGACACGGCATAGACACAGGCCTATAGACACAGGACTATAGACGCAGGACATAGAGACCAGACAATAGTCAAACTCGATATTCTTTATGCTCATGCTGGATAGCGATCGCGAACTATAAGCTTATCCAAATTATTCATTTAAATTATATTTATTCAGACTGTATCTATCGAAACTTTTGGCTCGACCGTACCTGTCCGCCTGTTATCAAAACTTTTATCTAGACTGTAGTTGTCTAGTTGTCTAGTCTGTAAGCAAGCAGGCTGAACTAGAATAAGCTTGGTTGCCGGGTTTCCTCCGTGGGAGACGTGTTGCGAACGACTCCGCTCAAGCCTCTTCTCGCTAAAAAATAAGCATTGAGACTGCGCGTTACAAGTAAATACTCTTCTTGCGCATTTATCCTGATTTATCCAGCCTGTAATTAACCGAGTTACCCAGCCTGTAATTCATTCAGCAATTCATTCAGTAATTCATTCCGCCTTTTATCCAAGCCGTATTGACCCCGTGCTGCTGGCTTTTCACTCAGGCGTT
>DATNOW010000659.1:0-4680 GCA_036703515.1 Chroococcidiopsis sp. | reverse complement strand
GGTAAATAGGCGATTTTTTGAGTGTTTTACTACAATAGATTGACCCATTTTGCTTGAAAAAGCGATCGCCTTTTCTCACCTGAATGCTCTGATCAAGGGTTGACAATATCACAAATACTAAGCTTCAAAATCAGCTAAGTCTGATCGCATTCCCTTGTCTCCGTTGCGCTTATAGAGATTTTATCGACAGTGCTGTTCAGCAAAAAATTGGCTGGCAGATGTCATTTTTGAGAGTTGCCTATTGCCCTACTCTCAAAAATGAACCCAGGTGTGTAGTGCGGTGCTACCTGATATTTAGCAAACCCCGTATTTAGCTGCGCGTGTACTTAGCTGGCCATGATTTTGGCGGGCGCTGGAAATAGAGCCGCCTCAATGCGACTCAAGGCAAGGTCTAGATCGTCGTTGACCACCTGGACATCAAATTCATCGACCGCTGCAATCTCGTCTTGGGCATGTTGCAATCGCCGGGCGATCGCCTCATCCGAATCTTGCCCGCGACCCCGCAGGCGTTGCTCTAATTCTTGCAGCGATGGCGGCAAGATAAATAGCTGTAGCGCTTCTGGAAAAGTCTGCCGCACCTGCCGGGCCCCTGCAAGCTCGATTTCAAGCAGCACCCACTGCCCATCAGCAATGAATTGCTCAACGGCCTGCCGGGGAGTGCCATAACAATTTCCGGCAAACTCAGCCCATTCCAACAGGTCACCACTGACTACCATTTCTTCAAACTGGGGTCGGCTGACAAAGAAATAGTGCGTGCCGTCAATTTCTCCTGGCCGCGGCGCACGGGTTGTCACAGAAACCGACAGATGTAGCTCAGGATGGCGTTGAAGCAGCGATCGCACCAGCGTTCCCTTGCCCACACCGCTCGGCCCTGTTAATACAATCAACCGTCCCTTAGCCATCTGCGCCCCCATCCCTTATTGAGAATCGTAAGTTGAAAATCGTCAGTTGAGCATCGTAAATTGAGAATCATATTCTACATTCTGCCTGACTCCACCGCAGAGCCTGATGGCAGCGGTTGGATTATTCGACCGCTGCAGTAAATAGGGTGACGCTTATCGATCGGCTATACGATACCAATCGTCAAAACACGTTAACCCCTCTTTTGGCCAGGATCATCCTGTGCAAAGATAGTTTGGATATCTAAAGTTTTTGAGTCGTACCATACAGCCGCAGTGGAACTCACACTGCCGAGAGGAGCATAGCAAGAACATGAAAGTTGGCGATCGCGTTCGTGTCAAAGAGTCAGTCGTCGTTTACCACCATCCCGAGCACCGTAACCAAGCATTTGATATTCAAGGGCATGAGGGAGAGGTCATCGGTATTGTCAAAGAATGGCAAGGGCGACCCCTGAGTGCAAACTTTCCGCTACAGGTCAAGTTTGCGGGCAAGTTTAGAGCACACCTGCGCGAAACCGAACTAGAGCCAGCTAGCCCAGCCAGCTAATAGGCTAACGCACACCTTAAGAAGAAGATGCCCTGCACGCGTTACTCGCCCTAGCAGGTCGTCAGTCAGCATTAGTAAACGGTTAAACGCGGTTAGCTGAGGTTAACTGAGGTCAATTGCAGGCAATTACAACAGTAATTACGGTTAATTAATTACGGTTAATTGCAAACTCCTTGGATCCTTGCCAAAGTGCGCTCTAGCAGACTTTGATAAGGATCCTTTTGCTGTCTGGCGTGAGCCATCGAGACGCCTACCCTACGGAGTTTTACGATTCGCGCAAGATTGTCATGCTAGGCTAGCGCGCAGCTCTAATATAGCAATCCTAACTAACGCGTGATTCGGGCCAACGTGGTCTTTGGGCTTTGATGGGAAACTAACATATCCAAGGTGTAGTTTTGTCCCTCTAACGCCGCCAGCATGTCATCCGATACGTTATGAACCAACACGTCTTTAAACCCTGCTGGAATATCGGGTAAGGCGGGCTCTGTAACAAGCTGAAATTTGACCTTTGGATCGAGCAGATGCCACAGGGCCAACACGTTAACGTTTTGATCATCACTGCTGATTAGCAGCGGTGCATCATAGCTATTGATCACGTCAGCCACTTCGGCATTGTAATAGCTGCCATACTTTGTCCACCAGGTTTTTGACTGGTTGATCACAGCGCAAGACAAAATCCCCCCAGAAATTAGCATCACGGCCACGAGTTGCCAAGCCGTTTGCTGCCATAGCTTAGCGATCGCAGTTAGCTGTGTACCAAGCAGATAGGCAACCGCAAGCTCTAGCCCTAAAAACACAGGAAAGATATAGCGCGGCGTAATCGAGCGGACGCCGCCCGAGACAATATCTGGTATAGCGAGCGCCAAGAATGGAACAACGATCAAAGTGACCACAAAAAACCAGGTGCGCAGGGGAGTCTGCTTAATCAACACGTAGAAGGCGTAGAGGGTCAGCGCCATCAGCGGCAAAATGACATAAATCCCCAGCAGCGGGTCGTTGTAGCCATTTTGCAAATCAAAAAAGGTATAGCTAGCGCTACGCAGCCACTGCACCGGCATTTGGGTGAGGGGAAAGCGGGCCTTGGTCCAGCCCGTGTTGTTAGTGATCCGGGCTGAGTTGTCGATGATCACCCAAATCCAGGGGGCGTAAAGCACAATGGCGCAAAACGATGCGATCACCCAGGCGATCGCCACCTTTGTAACCCTTAGCCTTTCAGACACGATCACATAGAGCCCCTGCGCCATCGAATTGAGGATGGTAAATAGATAAACATACAATCCCAAAACGACGCTTGCGCCGTACCAAAACCAGCCCTGGGTAGTTTTCAGACGCATCGCCCGCAGCAATAACGCACCAGAGAGCAACGTCGTGCCCGCCCACAGGCTATACTGCCGCGCCTCTTGAGCATAGAGCAGATGCATGGGCGACACAGCCACCAGAGCCATGGCAATCCAACCGATCAAAGGTGACTGAAACAGCTCTAGGCATAGCCAATAAATAATCGGAAAAATCAGCAGGCTGCTGATAGCCGTCAAAAAGCGTGGCCCTAGGGTGCCGTCGTTGCCAAAAAGCGCTGTAGTGAAGCGTGCCAGCGTAAAGTAAAGCGGTGGATGCTGCGGTGCGTCGGCCGCTAGAGAACTAATGGTGCTGTCAATGCCCTTGTCGGGGTTGAGCTGCTGATATTTGGCTAAATCGTCGTAGTTAAGAACCTGTCCTTGAAATTCATCGCGGAGAAAATCGGCTTTGGTGTAACCAGAGATCCGCAGCGATGTGTAAGCCTCATCTTTCCAATACAGGGCGTTATCTAAATTAGCGAATCGGAAGAATATTCCAATGACCAAAATTATGCCAACAAAAACACGGAATCCGTTGGATTTCAGATAGCTGATCTGCATAAAAAGCCAGGACGAGGCAAGTTGATTTGTTCAGTATTCTCACATCTTGATGATAAAGGCTTGCCCCAGGAATAGATGAAATTTGTTAATTGTCGATGAAGATGCAGGGCTGGATCCGCACGCCAAGCTAATTATGAGTGTTAAATACAGCGTCCAGAACATTACGTAAGTCTACTGAAGATAGTTGCACCATCCTAGCTATCCACATCAGATACGCTCCTGAATCCTGAGCACTGTAGCTTGAGCACTGTAGCTTGAGTGTGGTTTGAATAAAGCCAGATTTTTACTTCTTATTTTTGTTTTCTGAAAAATAATTAAGCCTCTCTTTCCAAAACTAACTTTGGGATTCCATACAATTCGAAATCCTTAGGATTATCGATTAAATAAAACCGCAGACTTTACGGGAAGGTTTAGCCAATAAATACACTCTGCCCAAAGAGATCTGGGCAAACCCCCACCCTCCCGCACTCCCACCCTCCCATTACCCCATTCCCACTACCAATTAGACTCAACGATATAATCTTCGGCAGACACACTAGAGCCATCCCGCTTGATGATTTTTCGAATGTTGTATTTCTCGATCCAAATTTTGCGAAATTCTGGGATTCGAGCCCGAAAATCAGCGTAGCTTGTCGAAAATCGCTCCGACTTTAAGGTTTTGTGATCGACCGAGACGAGGGGCGTATATCCCACCTTGAGTCCATGTTGCTTGGCACGAAGAAAGAATTCAGAATGTTCTGCGACTTTAAGGCTTTCTTCCCAACCGCCGATCGCCTTAATTTTTGCTGTTCTAGCCAAAAAAAAGTTGGGAATGAGGTCGCATACAATGTGGTCGGAAGCGCGATGGTGAGCCCCTGAGATGTAATGAAAAATGCCATTCGATAGCTCAATATTCATATAAAAATTGGCTAACTGCTTGCGCAGAAAATCGCGTTTGTAGATCGGGCAATTAAACACCCAACAGCTGAGACAGTCAAATTCATAGGTGGTGGCAATATCAACCAAGGTTTTCAGAGACGTTTGGCGCGTGAAGTAATGATCGTCGTCCATCAGCACAAAGTACTCAGTCTCAACGTCAGCCAGCATCAGGTTTCTGCCCTTAGAGATGCCGGTATCAAACGGTAGGCGATAGAGGCGTAGATTGGGATCTTTGATATCTACAGGATTACGACTATCGTCAGCCAAAAAGATAGGAATGGTTGGATAAAACTGTCGAATTTTGGCGATCGCCCCCGCAACGGTTTTGGGACGTTGAAAAGTCTTGATAATGATCGTTACATTCTCTGGCGCAGGCTGCATCTTCTGAAAAGAAATCATATTGGCTCCTTGGAAAATGCTT
>DATNOW010000658.1:0-4568 GCA_036703515.1 Chroococcidiopsis sp. | reverse complement strand
TATCGCCGGGGCCTCGCCCAAACCGATAGCCTTTACCATAGACCGTATGGATCAGCGGTAGTTCATTGCCGCTTTCGATCTTACGGCGCAGCAGACGGATTTGAGCGGCAAGGGCGTTGCTACTAGGCTTTTCGCTACTGTCCCAAAGGTGGTCTTGAATCTGCTGGTGAGGCAACAGTTGATTGGGCGATCGCATGAAGTAGGCGAGCAGCTGGGTTTCTTTATCGGATAGCTCGATGGTACGCCCTTGGCGATAGGCCAACTGGTTAGCTGAGTCGAGTTCTAAATCATCGACCCGCAGCCGTTGTTCTGGGCTGGGTGGTTCGAGGGCCGGGGGGCGGCGCAGCAGCGCCCGGACACGGGCCAGCAGTTCTCGTAGCTCAAAGGGTTTGATTAAGTAGTCGTCGGCCCCGGCATCAAGCCCCAACACCCGATCGTCGATGGTGTCTTTGGCGGTTAGAAATAGAACCGGGGTGGTGTCACCGCGCGATCGCAACTGCTGACAGATCTGCAGACCGCTTTGTTGCGGCAGCATCCAGTCTAAAATAAGCAAGTCGTATTTTCTTTGGCTGACTAGGCGACTGCCTTCATCGCCATCGTGGGCGACATCGACATGGTAGCCCTCGCGTGTCAAAACTCGCCCCAGCGGTTCAGTCAGTTCAATTTCGTCATCGACAAGCAAAATCTGCATGGCATTTATTCTATAGCAGTCGCTAAACTTCATAGCAGCGCTGAAGTGAGCCGATGGCTACAAGCGATCGCGATTGCCAATTTTTCCCAAGATCGTAGATTTAATCAAACTCGGTTTTCGATGTTTGCAAGAGAGGATCTGCCTTACTCTCAAAAGCGACTACGGCTTTTATTAAGATTACTTTTATTAAGATTATTAGTCGGTTTCCCTCGCCTATTCGCCTATTCCATGCGATCGCCCACTCCCTTACCTGCCGACTGTATACGAGGGAAAGTCCATGCTTGAGTTGATTCACCTTGGGGCACCGTTGAGCTTCATTCCCCACGGTCACTGCTACCTGTGGCAGCCGCGCCTCGTGTGGCTGCACGTGACCTCAGATGCGCTGATTGCCCTATCTTACTACTCGATTCCGGTAACGCTGGTTTACCTGGTGCGGCAGCGGCGCGATCTACCCTTTGACTGGATCTTTTTGCTGTTTGGGCTGTTTATTATTGCCTGTGGCACCACCCATGTCATGGACGTGTGGACGCTGTGGCATCCCAACTATTGGACATCGGGCACGATTAAGCTAGCGACTGCAGCCGTGTCGTTCTACACAGCGATTAGCTTAGTGCCGACGGTTCCCAAGGTGTTGGCCCTGCCGAGCCCCTCGCAGCTTGCAGCGGCCAACCATCGCCTCGAACATGAAGTGATTGAGCGCAAGCGGATCGAAGAAAGCCTGCGCCAAAGTGAAGCACGCTATCGGGCCATTGTCGAAGATCAAACAGAAATGGTTTGCCGTTTTAAACCCGATGGCACGCTTAGCTTTGTTAATGAGCCCTACTGTCGCTGTAGCCAGCGGCCTCAAGAGCAGCTTCTGGGAACGTTATTCACTGATGCCCTGCCTGTGGATGGCGAGGCGATCTGGGCCCATTTACGCACCCTGACGCCAGAAGCGCCATCGGCCACGGTGGAGGAGTGTATCACGGCCCCGAGTGGTGATGTGATCTGGCTGCAGTGGAGCGATCGCGCCATTTTTGATGCCCAAGGGCAGCTGATCGAATATCAATCGGTGGGGCGCGATATTACCCAACGCAAGTGGGCCGAAAACGCCCTCGAAACCAGCCAGCGGTTTAACCAAAAAATTGCCGATACGGCTCCAGTGCTGCTGTATGTTTATGACCTGATTAACGACTGCAATATCTACGCTAACGGTGAGGCCGCTAACCTACTGGGCTACACCCCAGACGATCTGCTAGACATGGGTTCTAACCTGCTGCCCACAATCCTCCATCCCGATGATTTAGCCGAATATAGCGATCGCTATAGCCGTTGGCTGGGGCTGCGCGACGGCGAAATTGCCCAAAGTGAATATCGGATGCAGCACAGCAACGGAGAATGGCGCTATTTTCAATGCCAGGAAACGCTATTTGCCCGCACTCCCGAGGGCGCACCGCAGCAGATTTTAGGAGCTGCGATCGATATCACGGCGGTCAAGCAGCTCGAAGAGTTGCGCAAGGCCGAAGAGCGCTTGCAGACTTCCCTGCGCGAAAAAGAGGTGTTGTTGAAGGAGGTGCATCACCGCGTCAAAAACAACCTGCAGATGGTCTACAGCTTGCTGCGGCTGCAATATCGCCGGGTGCAAGACCCGCAAGTGGCCGAAATCTTGCTCGATAGCCAAAACCGCGTCAAGGCGATCGCCTTCATTCACGAAAAGCTTTACCGCTCAGGCGATTTAACCCTGGTCAACTTGACTCAATACATCCCTACCCTGGCCTCTAGCCTGTTCCACTCCCATACCGTCACTCCCGGCATGGTTGAGTTGCGCACCCACGTCGACGAAATCTTTGTCGATATCGACACGGCTATTCCTTATGGGCTGCTGATCAATGAACTTGTCTCTAATGCGATCAAATATGCATTTCCTGAAAATCGCGCGGGTACTATCGAGCTAACGCTACGCACCATTACAGAGGATCAATTACTCTTAACGGTGCGCGACGATGGCGTTGGTTTGCCCGTTCCCATTGATCTCGCCAAGGCTGATTCTTTAGGTTTAAAGCTAGTGAATGATCTGGTTCGCCAGCTCAATGGGCAGCTTCAGATTCATAGCCATCAAGGCACCGAATTTACGATTACACTTCCAAGGAACCGTTCGTGATGATGCAGTCAGCGCCTGAGGCCAACTCTATCCCTCCCACCCGCATCTTGGTGGTCGAAGATGAAAGCATCATCGCCATGGATATCAAAGATTGTCTCGAAAATCTGGGCTATGTGGTGACGGCGATCGCCACTTCTGGCTCAGAGGCGATCGCCCATGCCCAAGCCGGGCAGGCCGATCTCGTTTTGATGGACGTTCGCCTGCGGGGTGACACCGACGGCATTGAGGCCGCCGAGCAGATCTGGGAACGGTTTCGGATTCCCGTCATCTACGCCACGGGCTACTCCGATCAAAGCACCCTAGAGCGCGCCAAGGTCACGATTCCCTTTGGCTACATCCTCAAGCCAATCGAAGAACGCGAACTCTATGTTGCTATTGAAACCGCTCTACAGCGCTATCGGTTTGAGCAAGAGCTTCATGCTCGCGAACAGTGGCTATCGACCATCTTGACCGACATCGGAGATGGCGTGATTGTGGTCGACAACCAGCGCCGCATCCAGTTCTTCAACCGCATCGCCACTGAGTTGACCGGGTGGCAGCCGATGGAGGTGGTCAACCGCTCGCTGCATGAAGTGTTTCAGCTTGTGGACGAGCAAACGCTCAAGCCGCTCGATAGCCCAGTGGATATCGCCCTAGCGACTGGCGAAACGTCTTATCTCGTAGACCGCAGCCTGTTGATCACAAAAACCGGTGAAGCTCGCCCGGTTGCCGACAGCGCTGCCCCCTTTCGCAACGCCCAAGGCAAAATTTTAGGAGTGGTCTTGGTCTTTCGCGATATCACCCAGCAGCGCCTCGCCGCCCAAAGTGCAGCAGCGATCGCCCGAGCGGGGCAGCTCGAACTCGAAAAACATGAGCTCCAGCGTCTCAGCCAGCTCAAAGACGATTTTCTCAACACCATCTCCCATGAGCTGCGCACCCCTCTGGCCAACATCAAAATGGCGGCTCATATGTTGGGTATTGTGCTCGATCAGCTGGGCGTACTCGATGGCGATCGCAACACCCGCTCCGAATCGCTCACCCGCTACATGCAAATCCTCAATGACCAGTGCAACCAAGAGTTGAGTCTCGTCAACGACCTGCTTGACTTGCAAAAAATCAATGCCAACGCTTACCCCTTTGACCCGTCTACGATTCAACTGCAAAACTGGCTGCCCCATATGAGCGAAAGCTTTCAAGGGCGCACCCAAGAACGTCAGCAGCGTTTGCAAATCATTGTCCCTACCAATCTGCCCCTACTCACCTCCGATCGCCCCAGCCTGACGCGCATCCTCAGTGAGCTGCTCAACAATGCCTGCAAGTACACCCCCTCAGGTGAAACCATCACGATCACGGCCCAAGTGCGATCGCATCCTCCCATTACCCCTCTGGCTATTCCTGAAACGATATCCCCCGAAATGCCAGCCCCCGAAACGATCGCCCCCGAAACGACTGCTCCAAAAAATACCGCTCCCCAAAATACGGCTCCTGATGCAGCAGCGGCAGCAACCGATTCACCCCCCGATAATTCAGCGGCGATCGTCCCGTCCCCCAATGCTCCCGCCGACGTGCCCCACTGCTGGATTACCGTCAGCAATTCTGGAGTAGAAATTCCCGCCGACGCCCTACCCCATATCTTTGAGCAGTTCTATCGCATTCCCGCTGCCGATCGCTGGAATCAAGGCGGTTCGGGCTTAGGGCTGGCGTTGGTTAGTCGGCTAGCCGCCCACCTCGGCGGGCGCATCCAGGTCGAAAGTGGCC